>JAQTVU010000111.1 GCA_028706695.1 Mycobacterium sp. | reverse complement strand
GGCGACATGGTCGGCCAGCGGCAGGCAGCGCGCGACGATACGCTCACGTTGCCGGTGGTACTCATGTGATTCCGCCGGCAGCCGTCGCAACTGCACAAACATCTCGATGACGTCGTCGTAGGAATCGCCCGGGTGTTGTTGTGCGGTGACCGGAGGGGAGCAGGGGGCAGCTAGTACATCGGTCATCGGCTGGGGCGCCTTCCCAGAAGCCGACGTTTGCAACGAGCGCGGCAACACCATCGCATGGGCTCGCTCATCCTCCCCGTCGTGTGCAGCGGGACCACCGCAGAAACGCACACCCGCGTCCCACTGCACCCATATCCGTACCGACCCGGCAGCGCGCCAGCGCCCGTACCTGCCCCGCCGCCCTTGGCGGCGGGGCCTGCTGCGGCAGGGATGAGGGACGGCCGCAGCGGCGCGGGCCGATGCTGGGGCGGCGGTGGTACCGCGATCAGGCTGGCCGCCGCGCCCGAGCCGGTACCCGCCCGGCGCGGGGAAATCGGACTTTTCACGCCCGCCGCTCGGCTGGCCATGATGGAAATGATCTTGCCCCGATCATCGGGGCAGTAGGCCTCCACCGAAGCGGTGATGAATCGGGTGATGGTCGACACGATCCGGCGCTCGGGGACCGGTAACCCGCCTGGGACCGTGAGGGCCTCTTTTCTCAGATCGTCCACCACGGAATCCGCTGGCGTGCCACCGTCGAGCTTGCGGCAGACCCGGTGGGCCGTAGCAATGAGGCTCGGCACGTTCTGCAGGGCAGGAATTTCTTCGTGATCCAGCAGCGCCAAAAACCGATCATCCTGATTCGGGTCGGCCGCTGCGCCGCTACCGCGCACAACCGCACCCCCGGTCAAGACCACAACGGCGGTGACCAGAACACCGGCGTCGTGGATGATGTGAGTGAACATGGCAGTGGTATCCATTCCCTTGAGAGCAATGCCTAAAAAGTCTGTGGATTTACTCCTCCCTTACCTCCCTTCGAGTTTGGGGGCGTCTTTGTCCCGTCCCCGAAAAATAAACTGGTCGACGAGGCAGAAGGCGTGGGCGGCCAGCTGGCCGCGATCAGCTCCGACAGCCGCACCGACAAAGGGTCGGCCGTAGGTTTGCTTCACGCCGTGTTCGGTGCACGAGGGATTCGGATTCGGTGATCAATATGCTTTTCGTGTCCAGTCGAATCCAGCCGTTTCCGGCGAAGTCGGCGAGCACTTTGTTGACTGTTTCGCGGCATGCGCCGACGAGTTGGGCGAGGTCGGCTTGGGTTAAATTGTGGGTGACCCGCACCGCGCCGTCGTCTTGAACACCGAACCGGTGGGACAACCGCAGCAGGTGTTTGGCGACCCGACCGGCGACGTCGGTGCTGATCAGGTCGCACAGGTCGTCCTCGGTTCGGCGCATCCTGCGGGCCAGCATCCGCAGCAGCCGCTCGGCGATCCGCGGGTGCTCGGCGATCCATGTCTGAAAGGTCTGGCGGTCCACGGCGACCACGTCCACCTCGGTTAGCGCGGTCGCGGTCGCGGCGCGCGGGGCGGGATCAAACAGCGACAGTTCACCGAAGATGTCCGAGGGTCCCGCGATCGCCAACAGATGGCTGCGTCTGTCCGGGCAGCGATGGCCGAGCCCCACCATGCCGGAGATGACGATGTAGAGCTGGTCGCCGCGCTGACCTTCGACGAAGATCTGCTGACGGCCCGCAAAGTGCGCAACCGCCAGTTGTGTCGTCAGCTCCGCGGCCACCGCGGGATCGATGGCCTGAAAAATCCCAGACCGGCCCACCATCGCGGCCACCGTGCCGCCTGCCGGCGAACAAGGAATACCTGGAGTCGGAGTTGACCCCGCCATCGCGGGCGCCGCGATCACCACCGGGTGGCCCCGATGAGGAAAGGTTGGCCCTCCTCGCTGGCTCTAGGTCTAGGCATCTTCTCGAGGGGGATGGGCTGGTCGCGCCCAAAAAGCGCGACCAGCCCCGGAAGCAGAATTCGGCGGGGACGGTCACCGGCCTGGCCGGCGACCAGCGTCCACTCCAGGTCCACGGTTGGGCACGCGTCATCGGTGACGATCAACGTCGAGATACTCCTCGCGCTGACGAATACGACGCCGCTCAAATTGAGGGCGACCGCGTTGCTGGCTGTGAGGAAGCGGGTCGCGAAGTCGTGAACGCGGTGGTTGCCGGCGGCGTCGATGTCGCCGCCGGTCATCGCCACGGTCACCCGGGGGCGGCGGTGCGCCCACACCTGGACCCCGCCGACGTTGACCGCAACGTCGCGAAATCCGGGGGTTGGGCCGCCGCGCAGATCATCGTCGCTGGGGCCGGGCAGCGTGAAGGGATGGGAAGGCCGGTAACAGAGGAGAAGCGCTACCGGTACCTCGTGCGAAATCCGCTCGGGGTGGTCACCGACGTAGCGCGGCTCATAGCGGACGGGTGGCTGCAGGGATGTTGGCGAGGCGAAGGCGGATGAAACGGTCACGGCAATCTCGCTCTGGTTGTTGTTTGGGGTGGACCTGAGAGGGGCCGGGCAGGAAGAAAGACAGCGGCGTTCGACGCGGGCCCTCAGGGGCTGGCTGACGACGCTACGGCTACCGCACCACCTGGCGTGGTGCCGTCGTCGGCGCTGCCAGCGTGACCCGGCGGCGGGTGTGACTCAAGGCGGTGATCTGGCGTAGTGCCTCAGCGACCGAGCTAGCCGTGGGCACGGTGGTGCATGCGGTGAGCTGCAGTATTCGGCCGACGGCGTAGCTAGAAACCAGCCTCCAGGGCACCTTGGCTGCCCGGCAAGTGGCGTCGAGGGACATCAGCATCGATAAACCTTGTACGGCAAAGAAATCAACGCCGCTCAAGTCGAGGGCCAGCGGGTTGCCGGACAGGACATAGCGGATGGCGAAGGCCTGAACGTAGTTGCTGTTGGACAAGTCGATCTCACCGCTGATCGTCAGCACCGTCGCTTGATGGCACGACTGCGCCCACATCAGGGGCGCCCCAACGGATCGAGTCCGGTCAACGCCGGTCACGAACGGCCCAACATCTATAAGAAGAAAAGGCATCGAACGACTTCCGAGTCACACGAATCAGACTGACGTGCGGGCGGATGACATCGCCATTCCGATACCGCGACCCAACAGGCGGCGATACCGGCCCCGAGCCGGCTGTGCATTTCAGCACTTTCCATAACACTCGGGTATCGCGGCCCTGTCAAACGCTGGCATCACAAATCTTGCGCCGATCGACACGTCTCGCTGCGAAGGACACCGTTCGGCCTAGCATCGAGACGCCCACCAGATCGATATCTCATGGTCACCGAGGACCTTCGCGAAGCGAACACCGTGGATTTGCGCAACTCCATCTTGAACCTTCCGACGTGGCTGTATAAGTGAAACGGTATAACTCCTGAGGCAGAAGGAGAGCACCGTGACTAAATATGATTACTGATGAGAAGACCGCCGCGATGCCCAATGACGAGTCAACAGCCCCAGGGCGGCTTCGCCGTCTTCCGTGGAGGTTGAAAATGTTTCCCTGATCTCGCGTTGACGGGGGGTCGGGTCGCGCAGGATGTGGTGGTTGACACTCAAGTCACATCAATCACGTAGGCACGCCGAGCCACTTTCCTAACACGTTCTAAGGGAGCCACTTTCCCAACACGTTCTAAGGGGACTCGAACCCCTGACCCCACACTGCCAGGACCGGGCAGATACCTGACCAGGCACGATAGGTGCTTTGTGGCTGACGCCGCGACAGCTCGGTAAAGTCCCCGGCCGACAGGGTTTTGTATCCGTTTGTATTACAGTTGGGTATGTGGCGGACGAGTTGTTCGATCCGGATCTGCTCGACGAAGAGTGTCCGTTCGAGATCGACGCTCAAGCCGCCCACCTGTTCAAGCACCCGCGCCTGGGCATCGAGGACATCCGTGAAGTCTGGGCTTCCGACCCCATGTTTTACCCCGCCAAACCACCCGCCCACTGGCTGATGGTCGCCGAAGTCGACGGCACAGTGTTGATGGTGCCCCTCGCTCCCGCACGCGACGGTAACCCCACACGATGCCGTCCCATCGGCTGCTATGAAGCCTCCAAACACCTCGCTGACCAATACTGGAGAGACAGATGAACCAGCAGCCCATGACCCCCGACGAGGAATACGAGTTCTACGCCCGCCCGGAAAACCAGGAACCCCAGGGACCAGGGCGTCGTCGGCTCACAGCCACCGTGCCCGTTCGCTTCCCAGCCGAGCTCCTTGAGCAAGTCCGTGCCGCGGCGGCGGCAGACGACCGCTCCGTCTCATCATGGATTCGCCGCGCAGTCGAGCACGAACTCCGCCACCCCGCGTAGACGCCAAACCCGGCGACCAACGGAAACGCGCGTACGCGCCGATACCGGCCCGAAACGGTCGGGCTGTAAGCTTCTGGGCTACCCGTAGATTCGCTTGAGGTTCTCCGCCACTATCGCCGTGTAAACCCGTGGAGCTAAGGGGACTCGAACCCCTGGATTCAGTGCACGTCAACGTCTCTACCAGCGGCTTCGATGTCCTTCGGTCGATTTCAGTGCAGTTCGTCACCTGCGGTTTGTGATTCGGCGTGTTGACCGCGTCAACGCAGTGGACCGCGCCCTTGGACGGTGTGTTCATTCGGGCGCCAGGGCGTTCAGTTGCGACGACGATCGAGCCGGAACTGGAATGAGCACACATCCTCGACAGCGGACCAGAGGAGGAGAGCAAGCGCTGCTTTACCTCTTCAGCGTGGCTTCACCGGACTAGCCGCCGGCCGGTTTTGGTCGTGGCGCGATTTGCTGCGGTTCGACAATTCCGCCGATTCCCCAGACCCGCCAGTGCCCAAGGTCCACTCCCGGTGGGTCTTCGAGGTCTGGGCAGTGCTGCATGGTGGCGAAGATAGTGTTTGTCGGCAGCGGCGCGGTCCTCGCGACTTGGAGGTTTTGGCCGGGGTTGGGGGGCAGCTTTTTAGACCTGCTGAAGCCGCAGGAGAAGGTGCGTATCCGGTACCAGCAGGAAGGCAGCGAGCTCGACTCGACGTCGCCCTACGCTCGCTGATCGACTTCAAGAGCGGCTGCACCCCCGACCCGCGCATCAACGTGAGTCACCGCACGGATGGCCGCGACATCGCCGTGCTGCTGCTGCTCGACCTGTCCGAGTCGCTCAACGAAAAGGCTTCCGGAGCCGACAAGACCATCCTGGAACTCTCGCAGGAGGCCGTGTCGCTGCTCGCCTGGGCCATCGAGCAACTGGGCGACCCCTTCGCGATCGGCGGCTTCCGCTCCAACACCCGCCACGACGTGCGTTACGTGCACATCAAGGGCTTTTCCGAGCATTGGGACGACGACGTCAAAGCGCGGGTCGCCGCCATGCGGGCCGGCTGGTCCACCCGCTTGGGCGCCGCCATGCGCCATGCCGCCCACTACCTGTCCGGCCGCAAGGCCGATAAGAAGCTGATGCTGATCCTCACCGACGGCGAACCCGCCGACATTGACGTGCAGGACGAGCGCCTGCTCATCGAAGATGCCCACCGCGCCGTCGCCGAGCTGGACCGCGACGGCATCTTCACCTATTGCATCAGCCTCGACGCTCGTGCCGACGAGTATGTGTCCGACATATTCGGGCAGCGCTACGCGGTGGTCGACAATATAGCCCGTCTGCCGGAAAGACTGCCCGAACTCTTCATAGCGCTCACGAAGTGACGGCGCCCCGGTTCGTCAGACTTGAGACCGGCAGCTCGACCAACACGGTGGTGCCCCGGCCCAGGGCGGACTCGACGCGCAGCGATGCCTCGATGATGGCGCAGCGCTCGGCTATCGAACTCATGCCGAAGTGCTGCGCCCCATCGGCGTCCGCCGCCCGCGCCGCGCGGCGTGCCTCCGGGTCGAAGCCCTTCCCGTCATCGGTGCAGCCGAGGACGACCGAGCTGCCGACCCGGCGTAGCGAAACCACGATCCTGTCCGCTTCGGCGTGCTTGACGGCGTTGCTCAGGGCCTCCTGGGCGATCCGGTACAGCGCGGTGGCCGCGTAGTCGGGGATGTCCTCGATCACGGCCGCCGGGTCGACGTGCACCACGATCGATGGACCGGTGTCACTGGACACCGCCTTCACCAGCGACTCGATCCCGGCGACCAGAAACGCCATCGACGCGAGCGCCGTGGTCACGCCGTCATGCAGGTCGTAGGCGATCCGGCGCCGCTCGGCTTCCTGCGCTTCCACCGCGCGCTGGATGAGCTGGTCGCGCTCGGACCGGTACCGGCGGACGGCTCGCCAGAGCTGTTCGGCGTGCAGCCGGAATCAGAGCACCGCCGCAAACTGCATGGCGCCCGCGAGGTCGCCCTCACTAAATGGCTGGTGTGGCTGCGGTGGGCGGCCAGCACACCGACCATGTGGTCATCGATTCCGCGAAGCGGCAGGCACATTCGGGCCGCCGTCTGAGTCGGCGAATCAAGCCCCATAGCCGGCGGTGCAGCTCCCGCTGCGACAAGCTGATGAAAAAGCACAACGCGCTCGCCCGCAGGCTCATCGACCGGCAACGCGACTACCTGCGATTCACCATCGACTGGCCAATACCTCCGGATAACAACGGATCCGAACGCGACATCCAGATGATCAAAGTCTTACACCAGACGCACCGACCCGCAGCGCCTGGTACAGGTAGTGCTCGTCGTCGTACACGGTCAGCATGACGACTTTCGTGCCGGGATACTGCATGGTGATCTGCCGGCACAGGTCCAGGCCACTGTCCTTCCCGATGCGCACATCGCACAGCACGGATATCGGGACTCTCGTGGGCGACCATCCTCAGCGCCACCGCCGCCGTCGTCGATTCACCACGATCACCACCTCCTTTGGGGAAGTGGCCGAGCATGACGTCGAGCCCCCGCAGCACCAACTCGTGGTCGTCGACGAGCACGAGACGGAACGGAGTTGCAGGAGCGGGATGCGCCACCAGCACGACATTCAGCCTGCGGCACTCAGCAGGCCATTCCAGGGAATCACCTGGTTCTCCGCCCCCGGGGGTGAATGCGCAGCAAGCGTCACGCGGTCGAATAGAACACACCCCCGAATCTGTGAGGAGAAAGGCCGCGCCCATGACTGAGTCCAGCCTGAAGCAGCCGCTCATCGTGCCTTCGGTCCTGCCCGCCGACTTCGCGAAGTCCACCTCATGGTCGTTGAACCCGACGAACTCCTCGGGAACTATGTCGACGCGGGATGCGAGATGATCATCGTGCATGCCGAGGCCTGTACCCATCTAAATCGCACGCTGGCGCGCATCCGCCAGCTCGGTGCGCGCCGCGGTGTCTCACTCAATCCGCACCC
>JAQTVU010000110.1 GCA_028706695.1 Mycobacterium sp. | reverse complement strand
GATCGACGCATCTGGATTCGTTGCGCTCGGCGGTGCTCGCCCACGGTGCCGACTTGGGCCTGGCGCACGACGGGGACGCCGATCGCTGCCTGGCCATCGACGCCAACGGTGAACTCGTCGACGGCGACGCGATCATGGTCGTGCTCGCGCTGGCGATGCAGGAGGCCGGCGAACTCGCCTCCGACACGCTGGTGACCACCGTGATGAGCAATCTCGGGCTGCACCTGGCCATGCAGGCCGCCAACATCACCGTGCGCACCACCGCCGTCGGCGACCGCTACGTCCTGGAGGAGCTACGGGCAGGTGAGTACAGCCTCGGCGGCGAGCAATCCGGCCATATCGTGATGCCCGCGCTGGGCTCCACCGGAGATGGCATCGTCACCGGGCTGCGGCTCATGACGCGCATGGCGCAGACCGGCTCGTCGCTGGCCGACCTCGCAGCGGCGATGCGGACGCTGCCCCAGGTCCTGATCAATGTCCGGGTCGCCGACAGGGCCACCGCCGCCGGCGCGGCCTCGGTGCAGACCGCGGTCGAGGCGGCGGCCGCCGAGTTGGGCGACACGGGCAGGATCTTGTTGCGCCCCTCAGGGACTGAGCCACTGATCCGGGTCATGGTGGAAGCACCCGAAGAAGACGTCGCACGGCGGATCGCCACTCGAGTCGCCGAAGCGGTCAGCGCGGCCGGCTGATCTTCACCGGAACCTCGACGCCACGCCGGGCGTCGGATTAGGCATGAGACAATCTACTTCTGCCTGCACCGAGGTCGACGTCGCGGCGGTTCATCGCGTCGCCGACCGATTGGCCGCCGCCGCCGAACTGTTCGACGGCGCCGTCAGCGATCATTTGGCCGCGTTGGCTTTCAGCGGGGCCTGCGCCGGCCGAGCGTACACCGCGCGCGGCAACGCGCTGCGTTCCCAGCTGGAGCGACTGGCGGGCGAATTGACCCGGTGGTCCCGGGCATCGGTGGACATCGCCGTCGCCCTACGCGCCGGCGCCGAGCGCTATGCCGAAGCAGAGCTGTATGCCGCCAAGCGGATCGCGTGACCGTGGCCGACCGATGGGACGTCGCTGAACGCCTCGGCGAAGGCCGGTCCGCCGTCGAGCACACCCAGACCTACGTGCGGGCTTGTCAGGCGCTCGGCTACCGGCAGCCCGCCTTGACGTCACGCCCGTCTCGGATCCGCGACTGGTATGAGACGGAAGACGGCCTGGACCTGCAGGCGCTCGACCGCGACTGCGCGCAGCTGCGGGCGGCGGGCGAGGCGGCCGCGGAGGGTCTGCGGCTGCAGCGCGCTCAGGTGGCCGAGCTGTCGGCGGCATGGACCGGTCCGGGCGGCGCCTCCGCGGTCGCATTTCTGCAGCGCCATTGCGATGCCGCGAACACCGTGGCCGTCGAAGTGCGCGCGGCAGCCCAGCGATGCGAGTCTTTGCGCGACAACCTGTGGCATCTGCTCGACTCCAAGGTGACGACAGCGATCGCCGTCGACGATGGCACGCAGCCGCAGCGGCCGGAGTGGTTGGCCGCCGCCGCTGCGGTCACCACGGGGACCGGGGACCGGGCAGCGGCTGAGCAGGTGATCCGCCAGCAGGTAATTCCGTATGTAGACACCGATATTTGCAATGACTGGCTGACCGTGATGCGCTCGACGGTGGCCGGGGTGGCGGCGTCTTACGACATGGTCGTCGACAGAATGGCCGCCGCGCCGGCGGGGCGCTTCCAGTTTCCCGACGACTTCGGGCCGGGATGTCCGCCACAGCCAGTCCCGCCGGGCGTACCGGCAGTGACAGCGACGGTCGCGCCCGCCGCCGCGGTGTCCAACCCGGCCGCCGATTCCGCGCCGGCGCCGGTCCCGACGGCCGCGGTACCCCCCATGCTCGCGGCGTCCCCGACTGCCGCGGTACCCCCCATGCCCGCGGCGTCCCCGACTGCCGCGGCGCCCCCAACTGCCGTGGCCTCCCCGACTGCCGCGGCGCCCCCGACGGATTTCGGCAGTGCGTTCGGTGACGCTCTGCCCGCCGGCGACCCGGGCGGGGGCCTCGGCGGTCTTGGCGGTCTGAGCGGACTGGCGAGCCGCATCGTCGATGCGATGAATGGTCTGTTGGGTTCGGCAGCCGACCCGCCAGCGCTCGACGACCCGTCGGACGCCGAGGATTCCTTCCGGGCGGATCCTTTCCACCCCGACGACGCCCCCGACGACCACGATGACGCCCCCGACGACCACGATGACGCCCCCGACGACCACGACGCTCCCGACCACGATGGCGCGGACAATGAGCCCGACGAGGCCGAAGACATCGGCACGGCGACGGGAACCGATGAGGCTTCCCTCGGCGAACAGGCGCAACCCCCTGATGCACCGGCGCCGGCGGATGGGCCGCTGACGGCGGACCCGCCCGCACCGACCGATCAGTCAAAGCCGATCGGCGTCACGCCCGCGCCAGCGGCCGGCGATGCGGTCAAAGGGGCGGAAGAGGAATCGACGCCGTGCGAAATCGCCGCAGACCAGCTACCGCAGGCGGGCCAGTGAGCGACCAGGCCGGTCACAGCCGGAGCAGTTCCTGGACACGACGCACCGATTCAGCGGCATCAGCGGACACCGGTGTCCTGCAGCGTGGTCGCCCGGCCTCGGCGAAGGCGGCCAAGCGCTTGGCGATGAATCCGCGCCGCCCCACCGTCGGGATCTCGAGACCGGACCTGTGCACTTCGACGACACGGTCGACGGCTGGTGAAAGCCGCCGGAGCAAGCCGAAGGGAACCCGATTCGCACCAACGACAGATGCCCTGGCGCCGACGGCGCCCCGCAGCAGGCGTTACTTCAGCAGCGCGACGATCTTTTGCTCCAGCGGCACTGGTGCGGCGGCAGGGTCCATCGGATCGGTGCCGGGCAGATGAACATCCGGGTCGGCGAAGTCACGGTAGCTTTTGTCGCCGCCGAGCGTGTAGAGCAAATACCCGGTCAACAGCGCCCGCACGCAGCGTTGCGTGCGCCGGTCGGAACCGGGCAACCCGAACGCTTTGGCAAGCCTACGGCCTTCGACCAGCCCTCCCGGCTGAGCCTTACGCACGGTGCGCAGCGTGGCCCCATCCCACCCGCGAGACAGCGGAAGCGCGCTCGAGTTGAGCGATTTGGCATCTGCCGGCCCGGTCAGGATCAGGCCTGGGATGTGCAGGGTAGCGGCGGGCTGCCCGGCCGGGGGACTGGTTGCCGTCGGGAAGATCGCCGCCACCGCCGCCGGCTTGGCCGGCATGCCGGCCGCGGCGAACACGGCGGCCGAGCCGCCGAACCCGTGGCCCGCCACACCGAGCTTGGCGGGGTGCACGCTGATCTTGCCCGCGCCGAGGCGCACACCGGCCACGATGTCCAGAGCGGTACCGAGATCAAAGGCGAAGTTCAGCACCGACGGTGCCAGGCCCCGCTCGGTATCGGGAGCCCCGGCCACGATGCCCCATGACGCCAGGTGCTCGAGCAGACGGCTGTAGCGTGCGCTGCTGGCCAGCCAGTCGTGCCCAAACGCGACGGCGGGCAGGTTCAGACCCGTCTCCGGCGTGTACACCACCCCGGGCAAGCCGGCGAAGGCCAGGTCACCACGCAAAACCCGATGCGGGCCGCGACGGCTCAGGGTTGCGCAGAGCTTCCGGATACGGGCCACGCGTCGACGTTAGCGCACGCCAGTGGTGCGCCGGTCGGATCCGGCGCAATACCGCTCAGCGGTCGCCGGACCACCACGTCGATGAGCCCCACCCGAAGGAGCAGCGCGTACAACTGGCGCAGCGGAATGCTCAGCAAATCAGACGCCGCGTCCACCAGGGGGTCACCGCCAGCACCGACCGGGGCCCGGTGCAGCCGCTTCACGGCATACTCCGGCCGGGAGGCCGGCGTCAGCACCCCTGCCGGCAAGGACGTCGCCGCGCCGTCGTACCGCAAGGCGCCCGTGGCGGTGCGCCACTGACAGTCGGCGGCGCAGCAACCCGGTGCGGGGCCGGGCCGCTCGGCCTCAACGCCGCGGGACAAGCCGGCGGGCACGGCGACGGCCGCGGGGCCGCGCGGCGCTCCCCAAGCGACGAAACTATTGGCCCACAACATGGTTCTCCCGGGGCGATCGTTCGACACGTGGCGCAGTCGTGACGGTGCGGGCATGCATCCGTATGTCCTTTCCGCCGGCTTCGGGCCATGGTCGGGCCCCGGTCCGCGTGGACCGGCGATGGCCGGCCCCAAATGACATGCGAACTCTAAAGGCGTGTCTGGCGAATGCAATCAAGCAGAAGGCAAATGTCACACATACATCAGGTGACGAGGCTGTCGAATCCCGGCAAATTCCCAGGCAGCACCGTCTTTCTGCGCTGCACAAAAGTGTTCACCCGGGGCTCGCCCGCGCGCGTCGGCCGGCCTCCCGTGCGGGCTGCACTACTCTGGATAAAATGTGCGGAATCGTCGGCTACGTCGGGCAGCACGCTGCCTGCGGTGTCGTGATGGACGCGCTGCACCGGATGGAGTACCGGGGCTACGACTCGTCGGGAATTGCGCTGGTCGACGCCGTCGGCACGCTGACCGTGCGCCGTCGGGCCGGGCGGTTGGCCAACCTGGACCAGGCGGTGGCCGAGATGGCACCCATGTCACGTACGGGCACCACCGGGCTCGGGCACACCCGCTGGGCCACCCATGGACGTCCGACCGACCGCAACGCGCATCCGCACACCGACGCCGCCGGCAAGATCGCCGTCGTCCACAACGGCATCATCGAGAACTACGCGACGCTGCGCCGGGAGCTGGAGACGGCGGGGGTGGAGTTCGCCAGCGACACCGACACCGAGGTCGCGGTGCACTTGGTGGCCCAGGCGTACCGCCAGGGTGCGGCGGCCGGCGACTTCGCGGCCTCGGTGCTGGCGGCGCTGCGGCGGCTGGAGGGTCACTTCTCCCTGGTTTTCGCCAATGCCGACGAGCCCGGCACCATCGTGGCCGCCCGCCGGTCCACGCCGCTGGTGCTGGGCGTCGGTGACGGCGAGATGTTCGTCGGATCCGACGTCGCGGCCTTCATCCCGCACACCCGCAACGCTGTTGAGCTGGGCCAGGACCAGGCCGTGGTGATCACCGCCGACAGTTATCGAATCACCGACTTCCACGGCAACGCCGACGTCGAGTGCCGCAAGTTTCACGTCGACTGGGACCTGGCCGCCGCCGAAAAGGGCGGTTACGAATACTTCATGCTCAAGGAGATCGCCGAGCAGCCCACCGCGGTGGCCGACACTTTGCTCGGGCACTTCGTCGACGGCCGGATCGTGCTGGATGAACAGCGGCTCTCCGATCAGGAGCTGCGCGACATCGACAAGGTGTTCGTCGTCGCCTGCGGCACCGCCTATCACTCCGGGCTGCTCGCCAAGTACGCGATCGAGCATTGGACCCGGCTGCCGGTGGAAGTGGAACTCGCCAGCGAATTCCGCTACCGCGACCCGGTGCTCGACCGCAGCACCTTGGTGGTCGCCATCTCGCAGTCCGGCGAAACGGCGGACACCCTCGAGGCGGTGCGGCACGCCAAAGAGCAGAAGGCCAAGGTGCTGGCCGTCTGCAACACCAACGGCTCGCAGATCCCGCGCGAATGCGACGCCGTCCTGTACACCCGCGCCGGCCCGGAGATCGGCGTTGCCTCGACCAAGACGTTTTTGGCCCAGATCACCGCCAACTACCTGGTCGGCCTGGCGCTGGCGCAGGCCCGCGGCACCAAGTACCCCGACGAGGTGGAGCGCGAGTACCGCGAGCTGGAGGCGATGCCCGACCTGGTGGCGCGGGTGCTGGCGACCGTCAAACCGGTCGCCGACCTGGCCTACCGGTTCGCCCAGTCCTCGACGGTGCTGTTCCTGGGCCGCCACGTCGGCTACCCCGTGGCACTGGAGGGCGCGCTCAAGCTCAAGGAACTGGCCTACATGCACGCCGAGGGATTTGCCGCCGGTGAACTCAAACACGGCCCGATCGCGCTGATCGAGGATGATCTGCCGGTGATCGTCGTCATGCCCTCTCCCAAGGGCTCCGCCACGCTGCACGCCAAGCTGCTGTCCAACATCCGAGAGATCCAGAGCCGCGGCGCGATAACCATCGTCATCGCCGAGGAGGGCGACGAGACGGTGCGTCCCCACGCCGACCACATGATCGAAATACCGTCCGTCTCAACACTTTTTCAGCCGCTGCTGTCAACCATCCCGCTTCAGGTGTTCGCCGCGTCGGTCGCGCAGGCCCGCGGCTACGACGTCGACAAGCCGCGAAACCTCGCCAAGTCCGTCACCGTGGAATAGCGCCGGCCGCTTGGCCCGCATGGCCGCGGGAATCGCGGGCGCTGAGGACGAAAGGCATGGTCCCCGGCATCCCGATGCCGCTGACCTCGCCGGCCAGATCGCCAGCTACCGCTCGGGGATGCCAGCCGGCGGTGACCACGTGCTACGCGGCCATGCTCTTTGCCGTGGCGCCGCTGCGAAACACCCTCTCGGGTGCTGATGGCGGACCTCAGGCCGGACGACGCGTCGGGTAGCGGACGAGTTTGCCGACGTTTCACGGCGCACCGGTGAACGTGCGACGGTTGACGTCGTGGGGACTGCATCGGTGCGCGCACGACTGCGGGACATGGGGCTTGCGGTGTGGCACTTCGTCGCCGGCGCGCCGCTGACCTACGGCTGGCTGCTCGTCCTGACGATCACCACGGTCGTCCAGGAAAACCTCACCGGCCAGCAGTTGCATGCGGTGTTGCTGCACCGTTCCACCAACATCCACGGGCTGGGTCGCGACCCCCTCGAGGTGCTCTTCTCCAGCCTGCTGTGGATCGACGGCAAGAACTTCGAGCCGTATCTGCTGCTGTTCAGCCTGTTCCTGGCCCCGGCCGAACACTGGCTGGGCGGGCTACGGTGGCTCACCGTGGGGTTGACGTCGCACGTCCTGGCGACCTATGTCAGCGAGGGGGTGCTGTACTTCGCGATCGAGGAGCACAGTGCCTCGGAACGGCTGGTGCTGGCCCGCGACATCGGGGTCAGCTACTTTCTGGTCGGCGTGATGGCCGTGCTGACCTACCACATCTCGCGGCCGTGGCGCTGGGGCTATCTCGGGGTGCTGTTCGTCATCTTCGGGTTCCCACTCATCGCGATGGACCGCGTCGAACTCAGCTTCACCTCGGTCGGGCGCTTCGCCTCGATCCTGATCGGGCTCTGCTTCTACCCGATGGCCCACGCCAAATCGGGCCAACAGCTGAGCCCGGCCACGCTCAGGGCGGCCATGCACCGATCCGACCCCGCCGAGCGGGCCTGCACTCCGGCGGAGCGCG
>JAQTVU010000109.1 GCA_028706695.1 Mycobacterium sp. | reverse complement strand
GCGGCATCCTGATTTCCGGTTCGGCGGCGGGCAATTCCCCGATTCCCTACAATGCCACCTACGCGGCCACCAAGGCGTTCGTGAACACCTTCAGCGAATCGTTGCGCGGAGAACTGCGCGGCTCGGGTGTGTACGTCACGCTACTGGCGCCCGGCCCGGTGCACACCGAGCTACCGGATGAGGCCGCGGCCACGCTGGTCGAGCGGCTGGTTCCGGACTTCCTGTGGACCTCCACCGAGCACACCGCCCAGCTTTCGCTGCAGGCCTTGCAGCGCAACAAGATGCGGGTCGTGCCCGGCTTGACGTCCAAAGCGATGTCGGTGGCCAGCCAGTACGTGCCGCGCGCCATCGTCGCGCCGGTCGTGGGCAACTTCTACAAAAAGCTCGGCGGGTAGCTGTTTTCGGCGGCGCCGGACCGTTCCGCAGATGCTGCGGGCAACCTTCCGCGCGGTCGTTCAAAGCACGTCTTGGCCAAACGGTCGGGTCGACCCTGCGGTCGGGTTGACCTGCGGTCCGGCAAAAGCTCACCCGGCTTGTGAGGGTGCGCCAGGGCGACGACTCATTTGCGCCTACGCTGAGCGCTGTGGTGGACGAATTGGTGTGGATTGACTGCGAGATGACCGGCCTGGACCTGAGATCGGATCAGTTGATCGAGATCGCGGTGCTGGTCACCGACGCCGATTTGAACATTCTGGGTGAGGGCGTCGACGTGGTCGTCCACGCCGAAGACGCCGCGCTGTCGTCGATGATCGGCGTGGTCGCCGACATGCACGCGCGCTCCGGGCTGACCCGCGAGGTCGAGGCATCCACCATCGACCTGGCGACCGCCGAGGCGATGGTGATGGACTACGTCGGCAACCACGTCAAGCAACCCAAGACGGCGCCGCTGGCGGGCAACTCGATTGCCACCGACCGCGCCTTCATCGCGCGCGACATGCCGACGCTCGACGCGTTCCTGCACTACCGGATGATCGATGTCAGCTCCATCAAGGAACTCTGCCGGCGCTGGTATCCACGCATCTACTTCGGTCAGCCGACCAAGGGGCTCACCCACCGGGCGCTGGCCGACATCCACGAATCGATCCGCGAGCTGCGGTACTACCGGCGTACCGTTTTCGTACCCCCGCCTGGCCCGTCTACCAGCGAGATCGAGGCGGTGGCCGCAGAGCTTGGCGGCACGACCGACGCACCGGCGCGGAGCGATTCGGCCGGCGAGCCACCGACCCGCTAATATCGACGTCGCCGCTCGTTGGCCCGATTCCGGGGCCGGCCCGCGGCCATGGTGAGTGTAGTTCAGTTGGTAGAGCACCAGGTTGTGATCCTGGGGGTCGCGGGTTCGAGTCCCGTCACTCACCCCGAACAGGCGGCACGTCAGGTCTTGGCGTTGCCCGCCTTCCACACTGACCACGGGATGTTCCAGTCCCCCAGCCCCTCGGTTCCCGAAAGCGTCGGCCCCACGGTGTTGACCACCTCGACGACGTCGCCGCGCTTGATGTGGTCGTAGAACCATTCGGCGTTGCCGGGGCTCACGTTGAGGCACCCGTGGCTGGTGTTGGTGTGGCCTTGCGCGCCGACCGACCAGGGCGCGGAGTGCACGAAGACACCCCCGTAGGACAGCTGGGTGGCCCAGTCCACGTCGGTGCGATATCCGTTGGGCGAGTTGACCGGCACCCCGTAGGTTGAGGAATCCATGATGATGTGCTTGAACCGCGCACCGACGATGTAGACGCCGTTGGCCGTGGGGGTGCTGTCCTTACCCATCGACGTCGGCATGGTCTTGACGTCACCGTTGACGCGCACGGTCAGCATCTTGGTGGTGTCATCGGCGGTCACGATGACCTCGTCGCCGACGGTGAAGCGTGTGCGGACGTTCTCCTCGCCGAACATCCCACCGCCCAGGTCGACACCGTAGGTCTTGACCGCCACGTCGACGGCCGTTCCGGGCTCCCAGAAATGCTCTGGACACCAACGTACTTCGCGGTTGGTCAGCCAGTAGAACGCGCCGTCGACGGGCGGGCTGGTGGTGATCTTGATGGCCTTCTGGCCGCGGCACGGTCGGCGATGTTCTCGTCGAAACGGATGGCCACCGGTTGCCCGATGCCGACGACCTCGCCATCACCCGGATTGACATACGGCATGGTCAGGTGGGCCGGTGAACTGGTCTGGAAGGTCATCTGCCGGTTCGCCGCACCGCCGAGCCCCAGGGCCTTCGCGTCCAGGGTGTAGCGCCTGTTCTAGCCGAGTTGCTCGGTGGTCGACCAGCGCAGGCCGTCGGGGCTGAGTTGCCCGTCGATGGATCTGCCTTCTCGTTGACCATGGTGACCGACGCCAGCACGCCGTCGGGGTCACCGTCGCCGGTGCAGCTACGGTGACCCCGACGGCACCGTCGGTCACCGAGGCGGTGAGCTTGGTCACGAGCAGATCGGCGAAGGGGATGCCCTTGTCGGCGATGACGTGCACCGGCGCGACGCGATGGCCACCGCTGCAGGCGACCCCGCACGCAGCAACCGTGGCAACCAGGGCCGTCAGCGAAGATCGACGTCGGCGCACAGGCGTCGTCAAGCAAGTGACCTTTCGTCATAATTGCGCGTATCCGGTCGCCCATGACCAGCAATATTTCGGCGGAATGTAATCGGTTTCGGCCGCTCCCCTACCGACACGGACGGGTCCGCGGCCGGGCGGAAAAGCCCCGATGTGGGGCGCCTACCCGCGCCGCCGCTACGCCGGCCGGCCCACGGCGTTGCGGAGCTTCGGCTCGACCCTGTCGCGGGTTGCGACGGCCTCGACATGCGCGAGTTTGAAGATCGCCGCCGCCATGACCAGCGCCGCCGCCACCAAGACGAACATCCCGGCGCGGCCGGTTCTCAGCGTCTCGTCGAGCACCACAACGCCCAGCACCGCCGCCACCACCGGCTGCGACACCTGCAGGATCGGCATCGACGCGGTCAAGGGCCCGGCGCGGAACGCCGCCTGGCCCCACCCGAGGCCGCCGGCCGCGACCAGCAGCCAGGCGTACACCTCCGGGGTCTCGGCCACCGCCCATACGCCCTCACCGAGTCTCGCGACGACCACTTTGGTCAGCACCGCAAAAACACCCCACAACGAACCGGAAACGAAAGCGAACAGCACCGCGGCCAGCGCACCGCCCCAGATCCGGCCGGCCACGACGCATGCTGCCAACAGCGGGGTCAGGACAACCGCCACAGCGGCCCAGGTTCCCAGCGAGGCGCTGGAACGGCCGGCCTGCGGATGGCCGACGGCGACGACGACGATCACCGCGGCGGTGAGCGAGCCGGCCCAAACCCACTCGGCCCCCCGCACCGTCCGATGCAGGAACCACGCGTTGACCGGGAGCGCGAACAGCAGCGAGAGCATCAGCAGCGCCTGCACCAGCAGCACCGAACCCTGGACCAGGGCGGCCGCCTGCAACGCAATGCTGGTCAGCAGCAGTAGGGCGCCCAGCCACCACCGCCGATTCCGCAGCAGGCCGGCGATCAATTCGACCTGGCCGATCGACCTGTCAGTGATGCAGTGTGCCGCGCGTTGCTGGAGCACGTCGCCGACCGCCACGCACAGCGCAGCAGCCAACGCAAGCAACGCGGCGATCCCCATCTTGGGCATGAGCGAGTCTCCATCGGTCAATGGCGAGGCGGGGTGGTTCTCGTTGCAGCACAGGCGGTTTCGGCATGCTAACGACGGTCCGTCGCGGCGGTGGTGCGCCACCTTCTGAACGCGCCGGTGGGCCACTTTCTGGTCAAGTGCTCGGGTTCGGTCGCGTCCGTGGCCCAGCGACGCCGCCCCACCGCAAGGGCGCCGTCTTCGCCGGTGGCGGACCGGCCACGCAGCCGGCCCAACGGCCTGGGCGCCCACCATGTCCACCGGCCGAGCAGGTGGATGAAAGCCGGAACCAGGACCATTCTGACCAGGGTCGCGTCGGCCAGCACGGCAAGTGTCAGGCCGAGGCCGAGCATCCGCATGAACGACACGTGCGCAGGAATCAGCGCGGCGAAAGAGATTGACATCACCACCGCGGCGGTTGTGACCACCCGGCCGATGCCGGCTATGCCCAACGCCGTGCTCTCGTCGGTGGCGGCGCGCGCCTCGGCCGGGCTCGGAGGCGTCTCCCGCGCGGCCTGAGAGGCAACCCAGTACTCGTGGATCCGCGAGACCAGAAACACCTCGTAGTCCGTGGCCAACCCGAAGGCGATGCAGAACAACAACACCGGGATGTTGGCATTCAACGTCCCGTTGGGCGTTGTCCCCAACGCGCCCAGGTGGCCGTCCTGGAAGATCCACACCATCGCGCCGAACGCCGCGGTCAGCGACAATACATTGCACACCAGCGCCTGCAGCGGTATCACCGCGCTGCCGGTGAGCAGGAACAGCAGCGTGAATGTGATCAGGGCGATCAGCGCCAGCACGGTCGGCAGCCACCGGGCGATCGCGTCGACGCTGTCCCGATTGATCTGGGCCAACCCGGTCATCTCCACGGATCGCCCCGCCGGTCCGCGAACCTGGTGCAGTCGGTCGAGCTGAATGTTCGAAGCGTGCGAATAGAGCGGTGCGGTGCTGGCCACGGTGAAGAATGCGCTGCCGTGGGCGACGCCGGTGGGCTCGGCGGGCGGTCCCACCAGCTTTCCGGCCACGAAGGTCCCAGTCGGTGCCGAGACCGACGACACGTCGGGCACGCGCGAAATCGCGGCGGCGTAGCGCTCCAACTCGGCGCCGGTCGCCCCGCGGACGTCGGGAACCACGATCGACAACGAGTTCCCCAGCCCGGTGGGGAACTCGTTGTCCAGCATGTCGGCGACCTGGCGCGCGGAAGCCGATGGCGGCAGCACGCGCTCGTCGGGAAAGCCCCATTTGACGCCAAGGAACGGGCAGCCCAACAGGAGCAGCAGCACCATGACGCCCAGCCCCGTCGGCGCGGCGTGGTGCAGCACGAATCTGGTCGAGCGGTACCAGAACAAGGAGCAGGTGGGCTTGTCCTCGTGGTCGCGCCACGACCTCATCCGCGGCGGCAGCATCCGGCGCACCACCCGGCGAACATCCAGCGCGTCCAAACGGGGCCCCAGCAGCGCGATCGCCGCCGGCGTCACCACGATGGCCGACAGCGCGACGAGGACCGCGGTCGCCACGATCGTGTACGCCGACGATTTCAGGAAGTACATCGGGAACAGCGCCATCACCGCCATCGACAGCCCGACGGTGGTGGCGGAGAACAGCACGGTCCGGCCGGCGGTGGCCATGGTGCAGTACAGCGCCCGCTCGCGGTCGCCGGCCCGGACCAACTCCTCACGGAAGCGGGTGATGATCAGCAGGTTGTAGTCGATGGCCAGGGCCAGGCCCATCGCTATGCTGAGATCCAGCGCGTACGTCGACACGTGGGTTGTGAAGCTGATCAGCCGCAGCACCGACATGGTTCCGACGATCGCGAGTGCGCCCAAGACAATCGGCAGCGCCGCCGCCACCACCCCGCCCAGCACCCAGATCAACACGGCGAAGCTCAGCGGAACGGCGATGGTCTCCATCAACACCAGGTCGTGCTGGTTTTGCTGGTTGATTTCGGCGTAGGCCACCGCCATGCCACCGGCCCGGACGGTGACGCCGTCACGGTCATGCACCACTTGACGCATCAGCGCGCTGGCGTACTCCTGCGCCCTGTTCTCCCCGCCTCTCAGGTCGGCGACGATCATCCCGGACTTGCTGTCCTTGCTGACCAGCTGGGCGGCCGACTGCGGCGGCGACGTCCACGCCGAGGACACGTCCATGACCCACGGCGACCGTTTCAGTTGGTCGACGATGTCGGTGCCGACCCGGCGCGCCTGAGCGCTGCGCGACCCGGCGGGCGCGGTCACCACGATCAGCATCTTCTGGTCGGTTTGGGCGAACTTGTCCCTGAGCAGGTCGGTCGCCCGCGAAGACTCGGAGGTCGGGTCCTGGAAGCCGCCTCCCGACAGGCTGTTGAGCACGGGGGCGCCGAAAACCGCGGCGCTCCCCAGGATCAGGACGGCGACCGCGATGATGCGCCGCGGCGCGACGATGGCAAGTCGCGTGATTGCTCGCAGCATCTTGGCCCCTTTCGCTGGTGACCAGCCCGGTGTATCACGTACCCCCGGCGTGGCCGCTTGACCCCCGCCACTCTCATTGCTCACCAGCCATTACACACGGCGCCGAACCCACGGCCCGACGCCGGACACTTTCACCACCCGGTAGGGCGCCCACCATGATCGCCGCTTGCCGCTTGCGGCCATGGCTGCGCCGGGGACGGGCGCACCGCCGTCGAGGTCGGACGGGACCAGCACCGGCAACGGAGCAGCCCGGTTTGGCGGGCCGATTGGCGGGTATCGGAACGAACTGGTGCCCTCGGCAACGGAGTCGACACGAAGAGCGCCCGCTCGGCTGCGCTGGAAGCGGATTGGATGAGGGACGAACATGACGGACGACTCGATCATCATCAGACATCCAGCCGAGGACGATTGGCAGGCGGTCTACGCAAATCAGGCTCGTACTTTCGGGGATCCGGTGGATCCGGCCACCGTCGAAGCCTGGAAGCGCCGGGTCGCACTCGAGGACGTCCTGGTCGCCGAGGATGTCTCCGACCCGCAACGCCCGGCCCTGGTGGGCACGTCCATCATCTACCGCTCGGGGCTCACCGTGCCGGGCGGTGCCAGCCTGCGCGCCGCCTGGCTCGCGATGATCACGGTGGCGTCAACCCATCAGGGTCGGGGAATCTGGGCGCAGCTAAGTGCCCAGGGGCTGGGGATACTCATCGACCGCGGCTACCCGATCATCTGCGGTGTTCCCACCCAGACCGCGATGTACGACAACTTTGGCGCCGGCGCGGCGAGCTACAGCCACACGTATTCCATCGACCGCCGCTCCGCGAAGTTGCGAGCCGCGCCGCGCCGCAATCGGGCACGCGAGGTCGACGCCGCCGAGGCAAGACGCCACCTACCCGAGATCTACGAACGATGGTGCGCCCAAACCAGCGGGGCGGTGGACCGGGACGACGCGTGGTGGGCCGACTTCCTGGAAGACCGGCCCACGCAGCGAGGCAGCGGCTCTGCGCTGTATTACACGATTCATCCGGACGGCTTCGTCACCTATCGCATCGTCGGTCACCTGCCGCACACGTTTCGTCCGCCGTTCGGAACCGTCGTGGTTGAAGATTTCTGCGCCATCACCGATGAGGCCCATACCGAGCTGCTTCAGACGTTGCTGGTGCTGGAGATGTTCGACACCATCGAGGTCGAGTTGCCCGTCGATGATCCGCTTCCGCTGAAACTGCGTGACCGGCGCGCCGCGCAAACGACGAACGTGAGCGATTTCCTCT
>JAQTVU010000108.1 GCA_028706695.1 Mycobacterium sp. | reverse complement strand
CCAAACTCCGCAGAACCCTTGTCGCAGCACGAATTACCGGCGTTGGCGCAGCCCAGCCCGACCCCCACAAATACCGAGACTACGAACTGGCCTGCGCCGCAGCCGCCGCATGACTGCGAAAGTCAAGGGGGGTTGTCCGTCATGGAATTCCCCACCCTGGCTGTCAGGTAATTCCCCACCCTGGGCGGCGTGTCTGCCGAGCTGTGGGCCTCGTACACATGTACTGCTTATCTGCTTAAGTGGACCCAGGTTCTAGAAGTCGTCAAATATGTTGTCGTGCAATGAGTCATCGTCTTCGAGGTCGTTTGCTGACTGGACGGGGTGTGGCGCGGTTCCACCGATGAGGTCGGTCAGCGGGTGAGGATCGGTGTTCACGCTTTGCTGAAGCAGCCGGTAGAACAACATGCCGCGCGCGTGTGACCTGCGGCGATTAAACCGGAATGCGAACTCGTCGAGGTAGAACTGCAGGTGCTCGCGTTCGACGCGGTAGTGGTGGGTGCCGGCGTTCCAGCGTTTGAGTAGTGAGGCGACCCGATGCGGCCCGGGAAGGGTGACGTGGCCCGGTTCCGGGGAGCTGTATCCGGAGATGTACTCGTGGGTGAATCCTTCGTTGGCGAGCACCCGAAACATTCGGGCGCCGTCGGTGCGGATCAGCGACCCTGGCGTGGCGGTCGTGCGGGCGAAGTCCACCAGTTGTTTGGAACCCGGACCGTCCGCTACCGCCAGCCGGACACGACCGAGTCGAAGTTTCCGATTCACTTGTGCACCAACATTTTCCACGGCGATCATGACGGGCACTTTGTCGGTGGATGCGCCCTGCTTTCCCGTGGCGCGGCCGCCGATGAATGACTCATCAACCTCGACCACCCCCGTCAGCAGGTCGCGGTCGGGGCGCACCATGGCACGGCGCAGCTTGTGGAGCCAGGTCCACGCAGTCTCATAGGAACCCAGGCCCAGCATGTCGTGCAGGTTCTGCGCCGAGGACCCGTTCTTCTGCGACGTGACCAGCCAGATAGCGGCAAACCACGTGCTCAGTGGCGTGCGGGTGCGATGGAAGATCGTGCCGGCTGTCACCGATGTCTTGCGTCCGCACCCGACGCATTTCCAATGCTGCGTCGAGGTCCGCCACGCGTCCTGCCCGTCACAGACCGGGCAACGAAAGCCCTCTGGCCAGCGCAAACGAGCCAAATACTCGACACACGACGCATCGTCGGGAAACCACGCCCGAAACTCCTGATAGGTCCGCGGATAATCCACCCCGCCCACCGGACTCACACCAGCTAACATCACCTGACCAGCATAGGTCCACTTAAGCAGATAAGCAGTACGCATATTCGAATAGTATTTCGCCGGGCCGACACGGGCCGACACGAGGCCGACACACACGCGACGCCTGTGGACAAGCGCCCGACTGTGCACAAAACAACGCCGCTACTGATCGCCGCGGCGCCACCATCCGCTCATTTGTTGCAAGTCGGGAATCTATCCCTGGTGCCGCACGCCACCACCGAGCCGAGAGGGCACTGTGAGAGAAGGCCCTGGCCTAGTTGACCGGCTCCTGGTGGCGCCACCCATTCCGTGGGCTGGCCGGGGCGCCTGCACGATCGTCAACACGGCCTGCACGTTACGGTCACGAACCGCCCCGATCGCCGACGGCCCTCAACTGGCTGCTGTCCGGCGACCCGGCCCGTTTCCTGACCGATCCGCCAGCCTGCCACCGGGCTTCCTGGTAGCTACCCGGACGGCGACGACGAGCTTCACGTCAGGTCATGATCGCTGGACCATCACCTCCTAACGCGCTGGGCGCACGGAACTACGGGTCAGCAACGCCGGCCGGGTCAAATCGGCCAAGACACGTCCCGGTGACCGATACCTCAAGGCCGCCCTCGGAACCGCCGCAATGGCCGCGGCCCGCTCGAAGCGAACGTATCTCTCGGCCAGATACCGGCGCATCGCCGCCCGCCGAGGGCCGATGAAAGTACTGGTGGCCGTTGAGCATTCAATACTGATAGCGATGTGGAACATGTGCACCAACGGTGAGTTCTACCGTGATCTCTCGGTGCCGCTGCCAACGCTTACCGGCGGTGGTCACCTAATTTTCGGGAGAGAGAGTCGGCTAGTGGCAGGCCGCCCGCGGGATCGCCGGCAAGCGGATTCGAAAGTCGAGCAGCCGTAAACTGAAGGGTGTGACCCGGCAATAGGGCAATAGGGAAGGGGGCAATTTGCGATGACCGCGCCTTCGAAACCCGAGGCTATACGCCCTGAGATCGCGCTGTCGTGGCGACGGTCGATGCTCAGCGGCGTCAAACCGGATGCGCCCTTGAATCCAGAACCAGCCGACTACGAACACGACTCCCCGCTGCTGCGGTCCGCCCGTCCGGTTCTCGACGAAATGGTCGATGAAATCGCAGGAACGGGGGTGAGCATTCTCCTCACCGACCGTGACTGCCGGCTTGTGCAGCGGGTCGTCGACGGCCCCCAGGTTCGACGGCGAATGGACCGGTTGGGTTTCCTCGACGGCTCCCGATTCAGCGAAGACGTCGTAGGCACCAGCGGGTTGGGCACGCCCGCCGAAGTGCGACAGGCCGTCATGGTGAACGGTGCCGAACACTACGCTGAGCAGCTCAAGAGCCTGAGCTGCTACGGGCATCCGATCATCCACCCGGCCACGCGGCGATTCGAAGGAATACTTGACCTGACCGTCGAGGCGCCCGAGGTGAACCCGCTGGTTGTGCCCTTCATCAATCGGGCCGTCCACGACGTCGAACATCGGCTGGTCGTTGGTTCTCGAGTCTCCCAGCAGCAGTTGGTGGCCGCCTTCCAGGACATCCCGCCCCAGCCTGACGTCGCGGTCGCCGCAGTGGGTGCGGACACGTTGCTGAGCAACCAACTTGCGTTCGATCTGCTAGACCCGAACGATCACGCGAAGCTGCGACAGATCGCGGCCGACCTGCGGCCGGGGCAGGTCCGCACAGTGGACATCGAGCTCTCCAGCGGGGAGCCGGTCTGCGTCGAAGCCAAGTCGGTGGCCGGAGCCGACGGGGGGCGGTGTTCCTGATCCGGCCGGCACGCGCACCGATCCAGCCGGCGAGGCACAGCGTCCCCAAATCCGCGGCCGCGGCCCACGGTCAGTGGTTGAAGCACCTGGCGGCCCTGCTTGCAACCGGACGCGACGAAGTGGCGCACAGACGGAAACAGACTCTCTACCGGGTGACTGATCGTCTGCATGCCGGGCGAACAGTCTGCGTGCCAGGAGATCAGATCGCCGCCACGGTGTCCGCATGGCTGGCCGAACTAGGGACGCGAAGCCCGCTGGTGGAGGACCTCGCCAGGGCAGTCACGACTGCCGATTGGCCTGCCGCTTATCGCGCTGCCGACTCCTTGGCGGTCTCCGTGGAAATCGTCAGGGCCGAATAGCAACGTTTCCACGTGCCAAATGTGCTCTGCAACGCCGGCGTGCCCGCCCATTATTGCGAGTTCGACCTGGGGTACTGGGTTGACGGCCCAACGTCGCTAACATCACCGACAACGTGCTGAATTTCAGCGATGGACAAGAGGGGCTGGATTTTTCACGGCGGTAGGTTGGTTCGGGGTTTCGTAAACGCGAAACGTACAGTCGCTCACGGGCAATCAGGGCTGATGAGGCCCTGCTGACAGATGAGTTGGCACATCGGGGAGCCGATCGTGTCGGGTGCCCAGCGGTCACCGACGCCATCCCCTCCGAAGAGGGTAGCTTCGCAACACCTCAGCTTCCAGATGACCTGTTGCCCCTACCGGCCCGTCATGGACACAGATCGGCCACGGCGACGTCCACGAGGTCGCTGGCCTGTTGCGGGCTGAGCCCGTCGGTGCCGTGCTCGGCGTCGGAACGCGCCAGCGCGTCGGCCTTTAGCTGTCCGGCTGGCGCGCCGGCCCATATCTGTTGGCAGAGCGTCTGACCCGCCGCCAGCAGCTCTGGGTCACCGCCCTGGGCGTGAATCCCCAAGTTGTGCGCGTCGTTGAGAAAAGAATTGGCGTCAGCCTGCGCCGGGGTGACGCAGAAAAATCCGGCGACCAGAAGCGGGCCGCTCGTCAGCGCCCACCCTGCGGACCGGCCACATCGTTTCTGTCGCCCCACAATTCTTTCCTTCTCCGTCCTTACTTTCTCTGCCGGCGCACCGCACTGATCGAGAACACGACAGCGAAGCAAACTCCACGATAGGTGTTCCGGCGATGGGCCGGCGAGACGACCGACACGATTGGATCGGAAGTCATTGGCGCGCCGACGCCCGTTTGTCGCTTGGACAGGATTCGCCCACCGCGGGTTCAGGAAGCCCGGCCAACCGCCGGGTCTAGGCTTGAAGCCTATGCGGGTAGGCGTGCTGGGAGCCAGAGGCAAGGTCGGGTCGACGATGGTGCGGGCCGTGCAGGCTGCCGACGATCTGGCTCTGTCGGCAGAGGTGGACGCCGGTGACCCGCTGAGTCTGCTGACCGACGGCGGCAGCGAGGTGGTCATCGACTTCACCCACCCCGACGCGGTGATGGGCAACCTGAAGTTCCTCATCGGCAACGGGATTCACGCCGTCGTCGGCACCACCGGGTTCACCGCCGAGCGCCTGGAGCAGGTGCGGTCCTGGCTGGCCGACGCCCCGGACACCTCGGTGCTGATCGCGCCGAACTTCGCGATTGGGGCGGTGCTGTCGATGCACTTCGCCACACGGGCCGCGCGTTTCTTCGATTCCGTCGAGGTCGTCGAACTGCACCATCCGCACAAGGCCGACGCCCCGTCGGGCACCGCGACGCGCACCGCCAAGCTGATCGCCGAAGCGCGAAAAGGCCTGCCGCCCAATCCCGATGCCACCAGCACCGGCCTGCCCGGTGCCCGCGGCGCCGACGTCGACGGTATCCCCGTGCACTCGATACGGCTGGTTGGACTGGTCGCCCACCAGGAGGTGCTGTTCGGAACCGAGGGGGAGACGCTGACCATTCGCCACGACAGCCTCGACCGTACGTCGTTTGTGCCCGGGGTGCTGCTCGCGGTGCGGCGCGCCAAGGAACGCTCAGGGCTGACCGTGGGCCTCGAGTCCTTGCTCGACCTGCAATGAACGCGGTTCGCACCCAGGTGCTCATCGCGTTCATGTGCGTGGCGCTGCTGGTGTATCTGCTGCTGCTGGGCCATTTGGCCTTTACGCTGATCGGCTCGGGCCAGCCGGCCGCGGCGAGCCTGGGGGCGGCGCTGCTGATCATGCCCGTCATCGGGCTGTGGGCGATGATCGCCACGCTGCGAGCCGGGTTCGCGCACCAGCAGCTGGCCCGCCGGATCGCCGACGACGGCATGGAACTCGACACCAGCGGGCTGCCGCGGCGGGCATCGGGCCGCATCGAGCGCGACGCGGCCGACGCGCTGTTCGCCGCCGTGCGCACCGAGGTCGAAGCCGACCCCCACGACTGGCGCCGGTGGTACCGGCTGGCCCGCGCCTACGACTACGCAGGGGATCGCCGGCGGGCGCGGGAGGCCATGAAGACAGCCGTCGAGATGGCGGCGGGCGTGTGGGGCCGCCGATGAGCAAGATCCTGCTGATCGTTCACCACACGCCGTCCCCGCACTGCCAGGAGATGTTCGAGGCGGTCGTCTCCGGTGCCACCGACCCCGACATCGAGGGGGTCGAGGTGATACGTCGCCCCGCGCTCACCGTCGCACCGAGCGACATGCTCGCGGCGGACGGCTACCTGCTCGGCACCCCGGCCAACCTGGGCTACATGAGCGGCGCCCTCAAGCACGCCTTCGACGTTTGCTATTACCCGTGCCTGGATGCGACGCGGGGGCGCCCATTCGGAATGTACCTGCACGGCAACCAGGGCACCGAGGGTGCCGAGCGGGGCGTCGAGGCCATCACAACCGGGCTGGGATGGACGAAAGCCGCAGCAACCGTGGTGGTTTCGGGCAAGCCGAGCAAGACAGACCTGGAGGCCTGCTGGGAACTCGGCGCCACGGTCGCCGCGCAGCTGATGGCATGAACGGCCGTCACACCCGGATTGAACTGCGCGCCGCGCCGTGGTGAGGCGGCCCAGCCCACAGGGCGGACATCGCGGCGCTGTGCTACATCTCGGGCACCCGCGGCCGTTCCAGGGGCCGCCGATCACACGATGACCCGGGCGGATCCGGTCGGCGGATCGTCGCCGTACGGGGTCCTCCCCAGATCGGCCGAGCTCGCCGAGCCGGCATGCTCGACGGCGTCCCGGTCCGGGCAGCACGGCCAAAAGCGATGCCGTCTTGACAGTGGGAATGATCATCCTGCGGGAGGCAGCCCCGCCCCAACAACGACAAGAAAGCGATGGTGAAACCCCGTGACCTCACTGGATCTGACCGGCCGCACCGCGATCATCACCGGTGCCTCCCGTGGAATCGGTCTGGCGATCGCCCAGCAGCTGGCGGCCGCTGGTGCCAACGTGGTGCTCACCGCCCGCAAGCAGGAGGCGGCTGAGAAGGCGGCGGCGCAGGTCGGCGACAAGGCGATGGGCGTGGGCGCCCACGCGGTCGACGAGGACGCCGCGCGGCGTTGCCTCGACCGCACCCTGGAACGCTTCGGGCGCATCGACATTCTGGTCAACAACGCCGGCACCAACCCCGCCTTCGGCCCGCTGATCGACCAGGACCACGCCCGGTTCGCCAAGATCTTCGACGTCAATCTGTGGGCCCCGCTGCTGTGGACCTCACTGACGGTCAAGTCGTGGATGGGTGAGCACGGCGGTTCCATCGTCAACACCGCCTCCATCGGGGGCCTTCACCAGTCGCCGGCCATGGGCATGTACAACGCCACCAAGGCCGCGCTCATCCACGTCACCAAGCAACTGGCACTGGAGCTGTCACCGAGGATCCGGGTCAACGCAATCTGTCCCGGGGTGGTGCGCACCAGGCTGGCCGAGGCGCTGTGGAAGGACAACGAGGATCCGCTGGCGTCCTCCACGGCCCTCGGGCGGATCGGTGAGCCGATGGATGTGGCCCAGGCGGTCGCTTTCCTGGTCTCCGATGCGGCGAGTTGGATCACCGGTGACGTCATCGTCGTCGACGGCGGGCAGGTACTCGGCAACGCCCAGGGCTTCCGGGCTGGACCCGGCGGCACCCGATGAGCACCGCCGACCTGGACGCGCGCGTGCAGGCGCTGCTGGACGAGCACCAGCCGGCGCCCGGCACCGCCTACCGGCACCGGCTGGCCGAGCTGGTGGACCTGCCGGCCCGTTAGCCGCTGAGCGTCGCGCTGAGGGCCTTCGTCATCGCCTGCCAGTGCCGTTCCTCGGCGGCGGCGTCATATGAGGGGTGGTCGCGCACCGCGAACCCGTGGCGCGCCGCGTACCACTCGATGGTGTGCGGCACGCCGGCCGCC
>JAQTVU010000107.1 GCA_028706695.1 Mycobacterium sp. | reverse complement strand
CCCGGGCCGCGGCCATGTTCGGCAGGAACCCGTTGAACAGGTGGCGGTCCACCGCATGGCAGCCGTCGCTGTGCTGCACGATGGCCTGTCGTTCAAAGGTTTGCAGCCCGCCGGTCGCCGTCGCTATCACCGCCGCGACTCGCAACGGGTCGACGTCCACTCCGATCCGGATGCCCGAATCCCGGAGCGCGTCGTCGGCGGCGGCCACGGCCAGCACCGAGAAGCGGTCGGCCACAGCAGCATCCGTTTCCGGCAGGACATCATTGGGGTTGATGTGCGGCGCGATGCCGATCGCGTCGACCAGTCCGGCCGCGAAGTGCCCCGCGGGCGGGCGCACCAGCCCCGACGTCGGTGCACACAGCGCCGAGAAGAACTCCTCGATCCCTCGTCCGACTGGGGTGACCAGGCCGATTCCCGTGACGACCGCGGCCGGGAGCGAATTTTGTCGCATGCGTCGTCTTTCTTGCGTCGAGTAGGATCAGTCGAGCACGATCAAGGGCTCAATACGCGCCCGATCCACGGAAGACCGCCCCGACGGTCTTGGCTGCGATCAGCAAATCGCTTAACATGGACCAATTTTCGACGTAGGACAGGTCCAGGCGCACAGAGTCCTCCCAGCACAGGTCCGAACGGCCGCTGACCTGCCACAGTCCGGTGATGCCGGGGCGGACCAGCAGTCGGCGCCGTACGCGGTGGTCGTAGGTCTCCACTTCGCTCCGCAGCGGGGGCCGCGGTCCGACCACACTCATCTCGCCGAGCAGTACGTTGATGAACTGGGGGAGTTCGTCGACGCTGTACCGGCGTAACAGCCGGCCCACCGGAGTGACTCTGGGATCCCGGCGGATCTTGAACAGCACACCGCCGGCGCTTTCGTTGAGCTCGGCCACTTCCGACAGTCGGCGGTCGGCGTCGACGACCATGCTGCGGAACTTCATCATCCGGAACGGCACACCATCCAAACCGATGCGTTCGGCACGATAGAAGATCGGGCCCCGGCTGGTCAGCTTTACCATCACCGCGGCAGCGATCATGATCGGTGACGCCACCAGCAGGGCCAGCAGCGCAAAGCAAATGTCGAATGCTCGCTTCTGAAATCGCTTGGCGCCCTCATACCGCGGCTTGTCCACGTGAATCAGCGGCAGATCGGCCACCGGGCGTACGGTCAGCCGCGGTCCGGCAACGTCAACCAGCCCCGGTGACACCACCAAGTCGACGCCCAGCTTTTCCAATTGCCACGACAGGTCCCGGATGCCGTCTGCTCCCAACTCACCTGCGGAGGTCAATGCGACAGTGTCGGCCCGCGACGCGGCAATCGCGTGTTGGATGCCCGATGTGTAGGGGAACACGGGAAGCGATCCCAACCCGGGCACGTCGATGTTCTCCCGCTTGAAGACGCCGGGAATGCACGCGCCGACCACCGTGTACCCGTCGGCCGGATGCTGCGTCAGCGACTGTACGAGGGCCTTGACCGATCGGGGGTTGCCTACGGCGAGCACGGCGGTCATAAACCGGCCGCGGCGCCGCTGGGCCGCAACGTAGACGCGGGCGAGGTAGCGATTGGCCGACAAGGCCAGAAGTCCCAGCGGGAACGCGATCGCCAGATAACCGCGCGCGATTTCAAGCCGCAACGACGTTGAGACGATGGCGATGACCCCGAACACCCACAACGTGGCCGTCCACACGCGGCGGAATTCCTCGGGGCCGGCTCCGACCACTTGCTGAGCCCGGCTGTTGCTGATCGCCAGAACCAGAGCCCACGCCAGCACGATCAGCACCGAGACCGCGGAGTATGCAACCGATGGGTAGCCCGCCAACAAGCTGCCCCGGGTCATGTTCCCGAATCGCAGAATTTGTGCAACCGCCACGGCACCGCTCACCACGATGACGTCGGAAGCCGCAAGCCATCTGCCGTAACGTTGCTGCCACCGCGCACGCGCGGCGCCTGGAGCTGTAGGTGACTCGGTGACTTCGTCGAAGCTGGGTGTGGGTAGCGCGGCGACTGCGGCCGTACCGGTGCCGCGTGTGGTTGCGGTGCCCGGCTGCGAAGGTACGGGCGTCGATGTACGGGCATCCCCGGGCGCGTCCCGCAGATCGACTTCCGCATTGCCAGCAGCCGGAGAATCGCTCTGTTGCAACAACTGCCGAGTTTCTGCTGTCTCGAAGAGATGAGTCTCCGGGGTATCGAAGAGAGACGTCATGGCCTGCCCCCCGCCCTGCTGGCCGGCCCGACGCCTAAGGCTGTTGTTGCCCGGCCGGCGGCAATCGCAGCGCCGATGTTCTGCGGTTCTGCCACCGGGGACGGCAGCGTTCCCGCCTGTGTGATCACGGATGGCCTGTGTTCCCCCAACGGAAGAGGCCGCCCGGCAAGTGATGCGGCCATCACCCCGGTACCGCCCTATACCGATAATCGACTTGCTGACGAGATTACATACCTTTAGTTGCGGCGTAAATACATCATCGGACTTTTACGTATGTTTTCACGCTGGATACATGCATACAACCGGGCTCACCACGCAATACCAGACCGTATATCACCTCGGCGCCGCGGCCGTGTCACTGCCGAGACGGGTCGACGCCCCTCAGACGAGCCCAGCCACGGGGCGCGCCGCGACATCTGCTTCGGCGACTCACGACGCGCCGACGTCTTTGAGCGACGCCGCCGGTCGCGCCTTACACCGTTGCGGTTAGGCACATCTCGGCCAGCCACAGACGCCGAAGCTGAACACGTCGCTGCGGACTGCTCGGTGCAGGGTGGTGGTGGTGGCGTTAGTTGTGGGTGGGGGTTGTTGCGGGTGTGGGTTGGTGCAGGGATTGGTGGATGATGTGGGCGATTTGGTGGGCTTTGGGGGGTTGCAGCAGGGTGACGTGGTCGCCGGGGAAGTGGTGGGCGGTCAGGGGTCCTTGGTGAAATTCTGCCCAGCCCAGCAGGTCGTGTTGCACGGCGGCGGCGGAGGTCTGGGCGATGAACAGGTGCATGGCCAGGTCGTGTCCAGGTAGTTGGTAGCGGCTGGCGATCTGGGTGGCCCCGCGGTAGTCAAAGCCGTTGTCTTGTGGCCAGGGTGTGCCGCTGGCCAGCAGCCGGCGCGCGACCTGGGCGTATGTGGCCCACCGTTGACGGGCCGGTTTTTGGCGTATCCAACGCAGCTTCCAGCGCAGCGTGAGCTGCGCCAGTTGCAGGTGGGCCAGCGACGGCGCCTCGGCATCAAGGATGCCCAGCCAGTTGACCTGCTGGCCGGCGGCAACGGCCTGGCGGGCGACTTCGTAGGCTAAAAGCCCTCCGATCGAGTAGCCGACCAGGGCCAGCGGGCCCTGGGGTTGGCGGGCGCGGATGGCGGAAAGGATATCGCTGGCATGCTGCTCGATGCTCACCGACCGGTCGAACAACCCGCCGGGCTGCGCAGGGGTCAGTGCGTGCACCGGCTGGGCAGCACCCCACTGCTCGGTGAAATGTCTAAGGCTCATCGCCGAGCCGACATCGGAGAAAATAAAGTGCAGCGGCGGGATCGAGGTGAACACCGGTGCCGCACCGGGGTTTTCACCACCGAGCAACTCGGCAAGCGCAGCAACCGTCCTGCCGTTGTCCAAAAACGCCGTAAGAGACAGCGCCACACCGAATTCGCGCTCCACCTCGCCGATCAACCGCGCCGCCAGCAGCGAATGACCACCCATATCAAAGAAATCGCAGTTGACGTCGGTCACCGGCACGGCCAGCAGATCAGCCCACAACGCGGCAATACGCCGTTGGATGTCACCGCCCACGGGCCGGGCACCGGCGCGCGCCGCCGGCCGGGCAGGCGCCGGCAGCGCGGCTTTGTCAAGCTTGCCGTTGGCGGTCACCGGCAACGCATTTAGATACACAAACGCGCTGGGCACCATGTATTCGGGCAGCCGGCGACGTAACCACTCACGCGCCTGCGCCTCCCCGAGATGATCGGCCGAGCCCACAATATAGGCGACCAACTGCTGTTCACCATTGGGCGCCTCACCAGCCACCACCGCACAACAACGCACCTGCGGATGCTCACACAATCTCGACTCGATCTCCCCGGGCTCTATCCGAAACCCGCGGATCTTGACCTGATCGTCATAACGACCCAAATGCTGAATACGCCCGTCCGGCAAAAACCTACCCCGATCCCCCGTACGGTAAAGCCGCCCACCGACGGCAAAAGGATCATCGCCAAACCGACGCGCCTGCTCATCAGGACGGTTGAGATACCCCCGGGCCACCCCCACACCCCCGATAGCGATCTCCCCCGGAACACCAACCGGCAAAAGACGCCCCCGCGCATCAACAATATAAGCCCGCACATTCGGCAACGCCCGACCCACCGTGACGGTATCGCCCTCAGCCACGCGCCCAACCCCGATGACGACCGTGGTCTCGGTGGGGCCGTAGCCGTTCCAGACCGCACCGCAGCGTTGCAGCAGCGCCTCGGCCAGCCCCTCGGTGAGCGTCTCACCGCCGGCCACCGCGGTGAAATGCCGGCCACCGCCCCAGCCCGCGGCGATCAAAGCCCCCCAGGTGGTGGGGGTGGCAAACAGGTAACTAGCACCGCTTTCCTCGATCAACCGGCTCAACGCCACCGGATTCATCGCCTGCTCCGCGGTGGCCAGCACCAAACGCGCCCCACACCCGAGCGCACAAAAAATATCACCCAGGGCCATATCGAAACTGATGGATGCCACCGACACCACGGTGGTCGCGGCATCCAAACCGAACTCCCGAAACAAGGTGTGCATCAAATTAGTGACACCGCGATGCTCAATCAGCACCGGCTTGGGACGACCGGTAGAACCCGAGGTGTAAATCACATACGCCAAGTCCTCACCCGAAACCGCACACGACCCGCCACCCCAAACAGAAACCTGCGGTCCCAGCGCGTCAAGGTTGAGCACGCGGGCGGCGATCTCCTGCCCACCGCACGGCAATCGCTGATCGGTTAACACAACATCGGCACCGGCGTCGGTGATGCAAAACGACCACCGGTCCGCCGGCTGGCGCGGATCCAACGGCACAAACGCCGCACCAGACTTCAAAATCCCCACAATGGCGGCCACCAGATCCGGCGTACGACCCACCAGCATGGCCACCACCGAACCAGGCCCCACACCTGCGTGCGCCAACCCCGACGCAATAACACCTGCCCGCTCATCCAACTGCCGATACGTCAACACCTCATCACCGACCTGCACCGCCACCGCATCGGGGCTGCGCACCACCTGCGCGCCGATCACCTCATGCACACACCGCGCCGAAACACCCTCAGCAGCAGTCACATTCCAACCCAACTGACGCGCGCGCTGCTCCGCAGTCACCAGATCATGCTCAACCAAAGCCCGCTCCGGCGCCGCCGCCACAGCCTCCAGCAGCCGACCCCAATGCGAGGCCATCTCCGCGACCGTCTCAACCTCGAACAAATCCGTGCTGAACACCAACCCGCCCACCACAGAACCCCCCGGCCGCTCCTCCAACTCGATACCGATGTCACACCCCGCCGACACCACCCCACCGACATCGCCGTCCATCGCCTGCAACGACCACTCATCAACCACCGCGCCCGCCAGCGGCCGAAACATCAACGCCGCGTGAAAAAGCGGATTACTCCGCACATCCCCGGCCACCCCCAAGCCCGCCACCAACGCCCCAAACGGCACCACATCACCTAACGCCTCGGCAACCACCCGACGCACCCGGCCCACCAACGCCGCAAACGACTCATCCCCGCACACCTCACACCGCAACACCACCGGGGCCACACAACAGCCGGCCACCCCCGACAAACCCGCCGCAGCACGCAACCCATGCAACACCCCGAAAACAACCTCGGAAGAATCGGCATAACAATGCAACCACCACGCATAAGCCGCCACCAGCGCATCGAAAACATCCCCACCAGCAGCCCGCCCCACACCACGCAACCCCGCCACCGTGCCCGGCTCAACCCGCACCCCAACCCACCCACCAGCACCACTACGCACCGCCGGACGCGCATGATCACACGGCACCTGACTAGGCGCACTACCAGCCAACCGCTCACGCCAACGCGCAACCCGCCCCGCCACCTCAGACCCACCCACCCCGACAGCAAGCCCGGCCACGGCATCGAACTCGAAGTCAACAGCCACCGTATGCCCTCCTCACAGGACTTTCAGCGGGCGATTCAGCCGATCACAAATCGCTAAGCAACACCCGGCGCGGCATCCGACCAACAACTGATGCACCCCAATCCCGTGATGACCGCTGTATCACGGCACACTCCCCAAACCCCGGGGCCGCCGACAACATGACCCGCATCCACCACATGTGGGGCGCCGGACAACCAGCAATTCTGGGCGGGAACGGCCAACGACATGTGTCCCTCCTGATGGATGCAGGCCGGCCGGCGGCCACGGCGGCTCTTCTCGTGCTCCAGGTGTACCAATAGTATGTCCTGTCGATACTGACATACTATACAAATCAATGCTCAGTCTGGGTGAAACTTATGGTCTTTGTGGTCTCTCCATTCCATAGAAGACCGTGTTCGAAACAGTCAAGACGCCGCCGGCAGGCCCGTGACGGGGCGACCGCCCACCCATAGGCAAAACGGTTGCCGGACAAGACGAGTTCGCAATGACGCGCACCCCGGGGAAGGGCACCGTACCCAGCGGCGCGCGTGGCTGTCGCTTCGGTAGATGTGCGATCGAACGCGGCTATGTACCTACTGTGTACCCAGCAACATATGTGCATGCTCCAATATTGCGTTGCGGGCCTGTAGCACAACCGAGAGTACGTGATAGGATCTGAAGCATTCACATGTACGGGCTATCGGCTGTGAGGCAGACTGCGGGCCGGATGGTTCCGGACAGGCGGCAACGCCGCCGCCAGGTAGAGCAGCTAACCGACCGGCAGGAATGTTACGGATGAATATGCGTGGCGCACTTGTGACCATTGTGGCGACACTCCCCGCCAGTAAACTCAAAAACTCGCTGCTCCGGCGCTTGGGGTGGGCCATTGGCGCCCGGGCACACATCGGCCCTTGCTTGGTTTTCTCGATCGGCAGCGTCGACATCGGCGACGGAGCGTGGATCGGCGGCTTGAACGTGGTGAAGGGTTTGACGACGCTGACTCTGGGACCGCATGCCGTGATCGTTCATTGGAACTGGGTGACCGCTTATCCAGCTTTCAGCGAAGTAGGCGCCCCTTGCAGCCTGCACATGGGCGCCCACTCCGCCATCACGTCTCGCCACTACATCGAGTGCACCGGTGGCATACGTGTGGGCAGCCATACGACCATTGGTGGTGAACGCTCCACGTTCTTCACGCGGGGAGTCTCGTGGCGCAACAACGCTCAAGCTTACAACCCCATTGAGATAGGTGACTACTGCCTCATCACATCCAATGTGCAAGTGTGCCC
>JAQTVU010000106.1 GCA_028706695.1 Mycobacterium sp. | reverse complement strand
GCGCAACCGCTCGCTGCACGGGCTGTCACGCACGCTGGTCGCCAACCTGGTCACCGGTGTGACGCAGGGTTACGAGACCAAGATGGAGATCTTCGGCGTCGGCTACCGGGTGCAGCTCAGGGGCTCCAACCTGGAGTTCGCGCTGGGATACAGCCACCCGGTGGAGATCGAAGCCCCCGACGGCATCAGCTTCGCGGTGCAGTCACCGACGAAGTTCTCCGTCTCGGGCATCGACAAGCAGAAGGTCGGGCAGGTCTCGGCGAACATTCGCCGGCTGCGCCGTCCCGACCCCTACAAGGGCAAGGGCGTGCGCTACGAGGGCGAGCAGATCCGCCGCAAGGTCGGAAAGACAGGTAAGTAATCATGGCGCAATCACAAGCGGCAGCCGCCGCGCGAAAGCCGGCGGGCCAGAGCGTATCCGCGTCTCGTCGGGTTTCTCGCCTGCGCAGGCACGCGCGGCTGCGCAAGAAGATCTCGGGCACCTCACGGCGTCCGCGGCTCGTGGTGCACCGATCTGCGCGGCACATCCACGTGCAACTGGTCGACGACCAGAACGGCACCACCGTGGCCGCGGCCTCCTCGATCGAGGCCGACGTGCGTGGCGTGCAGGGAGACAAGAAGGCCCGTAGCGTGCGGGTCGGCCAGTTGATCGCCGAGCGCGCCAAGGCCGCCGGCATCGACGTGGTGGTGTTCGACCGTGGCGGATACGCCTACGGCGGGCGGATCGCGGCGCTGGCAGACGCGGCACGCGAGAACGGGTTGCGATTCTGATGAACAACATCAGGCCGATGACAACTGGAAGGACCGCATGATGGCGGAGCAGTCGGCCGGCGGGCACGGCGCGCCGGACAGCCGTGACGCGCGCGGCGACCGCGACAGCCGGGGCCGCCGCGACAGCGGCCGTGGCGGTCGTGATCGAGACCGCGACGGCGACAAGAGCAACTACCTGGAGCGGGTCGTCGCCATCAACCGTGTTTCCAAGGTGGTCAAGGGCGGGCGGCGCTTCAGCTTCACCGCGCTGGTGATCGTGGGCGACGGCCACGGCATGGTCGGCGTCGGATACGGCAAGGCCAAAGAGGTCCCGGCCGCGATCGCCAAGGGTGTGGAAGAGGCGCGCAAGGGCTTCTTCCGGGTGCCGCTGATCGGCGGTACCGTCACCCATCCGGTGCAGGGCGAGGCGGCCGCCGGCGTGGTGCTGTTGCGTCCGGCCAGCCCGGGTACCGGTGTGATCGCCGGGGGCGCGGTCCGTGCGGTGCTCGAATGCGCCGGGGTGCACGACATCCTGGCCAAGTCGCTGGGCAGCGACAACGCGATTAACGTGGTGCACGCCACCGTCGCCGCGCTCAAGCTGCTGCAGCGCCCCGAGGAGGTGGCCGCGCGGCGCGGACTGCCGATCGAGGACGTCGCCCCGGCCGGGATGCTGAAGGCGCGCCGCGAAAGCGACGCCGCGCTGGCCGCCGGTCTCCGTTCAGCCGCGCGTGAAGGAATGGCATAACCATGGCAGCTCTCAAGATCACCCAGGTGCGCAGCACGATCGGTGCTCGTTGGAAGCAGCGTGAGAGCCTGCGCACCCTGGGTCTGCGGCGGATTCGCCACTCGGTGATCCGCGAGGACAACCCACAGGTCCGTGGGTTGATCGCGGTGGTGAACCACCTCGTCGAGGTGGAGCCCGCCGAATCCGGAGGGAAGGTCCAGTGACGATCAAACTGCACGACTTGCGGCCCGCGCCCGGATCGAAGACCGCCCGCACCCGAGTGGGGCGCGGTGAGGGTTCCAAGGGCAAGAGCGCCGGCCGCGGCACCAAGGGCACCAAGGCCCGCAAGCAGGTGCCGGTGACCTTCGAGGGTGGGCAGATGCCGCTTCACATGCGGCTGCCCAAGCTCAAGGGGTTCCGCAACCGGTTCCGCACCGAATACGAGATCGTCAACGTCGGCGACATCGACCGGCTCTTCCCCGAGGGCGGTTCCGTCGGCGTGGCCGAGATGGTGGCCAAGGGCGCGGTGCGCAAGAACTCGTTGGTCAAGGTACTTGGCGACGGCGACCTGACCGTCAAGGTCGACCTGTCTGCGCACAAGTTCAGCGGCAGCGCCCGGCACAAGATCACCGCCGCCGGCGGCTCGGTGACCGAACTCTAACTCAGCTGCGGAATCACCTCCGCGGCAAGGCGTTCCATCTGCTCGCGGTCCTCGGTGACGTCGGCGCCGACGGGATTGAGCAGCAGCATCTCGGCGCCGGCCTCGACGACCTCCCGCAGCCCGCCGACCACATCGTCGGGTGTGCCCGCGACCGGGACCGCCTCGATCCCGCGCATCTTGCCGTAGATGCGCCATAACCCGGCCCGCACCCGATCGCGGGCGCGTCCGGCGTCGTCGTCGATCATCAGGTAGACCCGTTTGCCGATGCTGAACTGCGCCGGGTCCTTGCGCTGTTCGTCGAGTTCACGGCGCACCACATCCACGGCCTCGGCGAACGCCTTGGTGGTCGACGAGCCCGCGCCGAGGAACGAGTCACCTTGGCGCACCGCACGGGCCAGCGCCCTGGGCGCACGCCCGCCGAACCAGATCGGTGGATGCGGTCGCTGCACCGGCTTGGGTGCGATGGGAAGGTCGTCGACGTCGCGGAAGCGGCCGTGGAAGGTCACTCTGGGTTCGTCGGACCAGGCCGCCTTCATCAGTTCCAGGCCCTCAGTGAAATACGAAATATAGCTGCCCTTTTGGACCCCGAAGGCGGCGAATTTCCTGGCCCCGCCGCCGGATCCGACGCCGATGTCCAGCCGTCCGGCGCTGAGTCGGTCGACGGCGGTCGCGGCCGAGGCCAACTGGAGCGGATCGTGCAACGATGTCACGAGGACGCCGACCCCCAGGCGCAGGCGCTCGGTGCACGCCGCGCAATAGGCCAGCAGCTCCAGCGGAGCCAGCAATGGTGTCGGCCCGATGACCTGCTCGAGCACCCAGCCGCCCTCGAATCCGAGGTCCTCGGCGCGCGCGAGGTAGGAGCGCAGGCCGGCCGCGTCGAAGCGATCGGAGTCTAGTTGGGGGATGGCGATCGAGAACCGCACCGGACCACCCTACGGCAGGCAGTCGGTACGCTGGGAGGATATGTTCGCGTTCCTGCCCTCGATACCCGGCATCCCCAATCTCGGAAAAGACGTCCGTGCGCTGGCCGGCCGGCTCGACACCGCCCGTCACCACGGCGTGCCCAACGGCTGCGTGCTCGAGCTTGACCTGCGGGCGGTCCCGGCGGAGACGTCGGGCTTCGACCCGCTGGCAATCATCGCCGGGGGTGGCCGGCCGATCACGCTGTGCGGCGCGGTGGCCGCGATCCACCGCGCCGCCGAGGATCCCCGGGTGGCCGGGATGATCGCCCAGGTACAGTTCCCGGCGTCGCCGCCGGCGCCGGTGCAGGAGCTGCGGGAGGCGATCGCGGCCTTCAGCGCGGCCAAGCCGTCCCTCGCCTGGGCCGAAACCTATCCGGGCACGCTGTCCTATTACCTGGCTTCGGCGTTTCGTGAGGTATGGATGCAGCCGTCGGGCAGCGTCGGGCTGATCGGCTTCGCGAGCAATGCCACGTTTCTGCGCGACGCGCTGCGCAAGGCCGGGATCGAAGCCCAATTCGTAGCGCGCGGCGAATACAAGTCCGCGGCAAACCTGTTCACCCACGACGGCTTCACCGAGGCCCACCGCGAGGCGGTCACCCGGATGCTGGAAAGCGTGCAGGACCAGGTCTGGCGGGCGGTCGCCGAATCCCGCAAGCTCGACCCCGATGCGCTCGATGCGCTGGCCGATCGTGCGCCACTGCTGCGTGAGGACGCCGTGTCCTCCGGGCTGATCGACCGGATCGGCTTCCGCGACGAGGCCTACGCGCGCATCGCGGAACTGCTTGGCGTGGAGGATATGTCACCCGACTCCGGTGACGTCGACGAGCGGATGCCGCCACGGCTGTACCTGACGCGCTATGCCGCGGCGGCCCGGCCGCGGCTGGCGCCGCCGGTGCCGTCGCTTCCAGGTCGCGCGGCCAAACCGACCCTGGCCGTGGTGACCGTGCACGGTCCGATCGTCAACGGGCGCGGCGGACCGCAGTTCCTGCCGCTCGGCACCTCCGCCGCGGGCGGCGACACCATCGCGGCCGCACTACGTGCGGCCGCCGCCGACGACTCGGTGTCGGCGATCGTGTTGCGCGTCGACAGCCCCGGGGGCTCGGTGACCGCGTCGGAAACCATCTGGCGCGAGGTGCAGCGCGCCCGCAAACACGGCAAGCCGGTGGTGGCGTCGATGGGTGCGGTCGCCGCTTCCGGCGGCTACTACGTTTCGATGGCAGCCGACACGATCGTGGCCAACCCGGGCACGATCACCGGTTCGATCGGCGTGCTCACGGGAAAGCTGGTGATCCGTGACCTCAAACACCGGTTGGGAGTTGGGTCGGAGACCGTGCGTACCAATGCCAACGCCGATGCGTGGTCGCTCGACGCGCCGTTCACACCGGAGCAGCAGGCCCACCGCGAGGCGGAGGCTGATCTGCTTTACACCGACTTCGTCGAGCGGGCGGCCGAAGGCCGCAACATGAGCACCGACGCGGTGGAAGCCGTTGCGCGCGGACGGGTTTGGACCGGTGCTGACGCGCTCGAGCGTGGCCTGGTCGACGAGCTGGGCGGATTCCGCAGCGCGGTGCGCCGCGCCAAGACCCTGGCCGGCCTCGACGCGGACGCCGACGTCCGCCTGGTGGGTTATCCGAGTTCGTCGCTGCTGGACATGCTGCGGCCGCGCGCATCGTCACAGCCGGGCGCCGCGTCGCTGCCGGATGCACTGGCGATGTTGTTCGGACGAGCGGTGGTCGGGGTTCTGGACAATCTCGAACACGCGTTGAGCGGTGCCAACGCGCTGTGGCTGGGAGGGTCGAGCCTGTAGCCATAGCCAGGCTCGAGCGGCCCTACTGCAGGGTCGCGGCGACATAGCTCATGTCCCCGAAGACCGCGGTCATGTCGTCTTCGGGAAATTCGAATCCGTTGCGCGCGTACAACTCCTTGACCGGCTGGGCCGTCACCCGCCAGCCGTGGCCGCTCAGGTAGTCGACGACGACGCTGCGCTCGCCCCGATAGAACAGCTCGGACGCGTTGAGGTCGAAGCCGGCGCGCTGCCATCGTTCGGTGATGCGCTGTAACCGCTCATCGGAGAAGGCGTGCGGGTCGGGGACGTGCTCGGTGGCCAGCCGGCTACCGGGTGCGCTGAGCGCGGTGATGTGGTCGAACAACCGGTCCTGAGCCTCCGGTGGCAGGTAGGGCAGCAGCCCTTCGGCGCTCCACGCGGTCGGCTGGCCGACAGCAAAACCCTGCGCGCGCAATGCCGCCGGCCAGTCATCACGCAGGTCGACGCCGACGGCACGGCGCGCAGCGGTCGGCGTGGCGCCGAGGCCGGCGAGCGTGTTGGTCTTGAACTCGATCACCTGCGGCTGGTCGATCTCGAAGACCACGGTGCCCGCCGGCCAGCGCAACCGGTAGGCCCGGGTGTCCAGCCCCGAGGCCAAGATCACCGCCTGCCGGATGCCGTCTTGCGTGGCCGCGGTGAAGAAGTCGTCGAAAAACCTTGTCCGCACGGCCATCTGCTGTGCCCTCGCCTTACGGTTCAGCAGCGGGTCGTCGTCGAAATCGAGCTCGCCGTCCAGAATGCGGACGAAGGGGTCCAGGCCCACGGCGCGGACCAGCGGGTCGGCCAGCGGATCGTCGAGTAGCGGATCGGGTCCCTGCGACGCCAGCGCTCGGGAAGCCGCGACCATGGTCGCCGTCGCGCCCACACCCGATCCCGGTCCCCAGCTGTCACCGTCGGTACGTCCTTTGTTGCCGCTCATCGGGTCAGCTCCTGTTTGTTGAGGGTGCCGCTGGTGTAGAGCATGTCGCCCATGCGCATGTCGTCGTCCTGCAGGGGCGGAAGGCCGTTGGCTTCGAACAGTTCCCGGATGCTGGTGCTGTCCAGCGCCCAACCGCGATCGGCCAGGTAGGAGGCCGCCTCGTTGCGGTCCCCGAAGTAGACCAGACCGGCCATGTCGAGGTCGAACCCATGGGCATTCCAGCGTTCGGAGATGGCCCGCATGAGTTCCTTCATCTTCTCCTCGTCACCGGGCTCCGGGCGGGGTGCGCTTTCGGTGGCTATCCGGCTGCCCGGAGCGCTCAGTTCGGTGATGGTGTCCAGCAGGCGGTCCTGCGCCTCCGGAGGCAGGTAGCCGAGCAGTCCTTCGGCGCTCCACGCCGTCGGCTGGGCCGAGTGAAAGCCGGCGGTGCGCAGCGCCGCCGGCCAATCGTCGCGCAGATCGACGGCCACCACGCGCCGGTCGGCGCTGGGCGCTGCGCCCAGTTCGGCCAGGGTGCGGGATTTGAATTCGATCACCTGCGGTTGGTCGACCTCGTAGACCACCGTGCCGACCGGCCACGGCAGCCGGTAGGCACGCGCGTCCAGCCCGGAAGCCAGGATCACCACCTGCGTGATGCCCGCCTCCGTCGCCGCCAGGAAGAACCCGTCGAAGTACTTGGTGCGCGCCGCCATGTGGTCGGCCATCCGGGACATGACCCCGGCGGGCCCGGCAGAGCCGTCGGGCACGTCGTTCAATTCGGTCGGGTCCAACTCTCCGCTCGCCAGCCGGGTGAGCAGGTCCACCCCGACCGCCCGGACCAGCGGCTCGGCGAACGGGTCGTCGATCAGCGGGCGATCGGACCGGGTGGCCATCGCGCGGGCCGCGGCGACCATGGTCGCGGTCGCCCCGACGCTGGAGGCCAGATCCCAGGTATCGCCGTCGAACCGAGAGTCGGTGGAAGTCATGTCACGCCCCTGTCAGAGCTAGTTGATCAAACTCGGGAAATAATTAGCCAGTATAACAAGACATCCGGTGGCGCGCCGCCCATCAGAACGGTGGCGACGGCCCGAGCCGAGGATTATCTGCCCGGATACTGGGGGCAGTAGGCGGTGATCGCCGCGCCGACGGCGGCGCGAGCCTGCGAGGGGGTGACGCCCTCGTTGTCGCGCGCGGTCAGCGCGGCGGCCTCGGCGGGGGTCTCCCCATGCCGAAGGTCGGTGCACAGGGCCCGGCCGGTGGCGGCGGCGCGGGCGGGGTCCACGACGGTGACACCGGGAATCCCCGATGCCAGATCGAGGAACTTCTGGTCGGGACTCGGTGCCGGCCGCGGGGTCGTGGCCCGAACGGGCGCGAGGGCCGGCGGCGGTGCGGAGCGGGGTGCCGCCCGAACGGGCGCGGGGGCCGGCGGCGGTGCGGAGCGCGGTGTCGCGCGAACGGGCGCGGGGGCCGGCGGCGGTGCGGAGCGCGGTGTCGCGCGAACGGGCGCGGGGACCGGGGCGACCGTGGCGCGGGCCGGCCGGGGAACCGGCGTCGCTTCCGGCCGGTCCGGCGCGAGGGCG
>JAQTVU010000105.1 GCA_028706695.1 Mycobacterium sp. | reverse complement strand
GCCAGCGTCGTCGCGCTGCCCGGGCCCGCCGCGCCCAGCCCGTCGCCGCAGGAGACCGCGGTCCGGCTGGCCTTCGCGCAGGTGGGTCGGGCGGTCGCGGCGTCGGCGAACCTGCGCGCCGTCCCATCGAACCTGGAGCCACCGCTTTCACAGGCCGCGTCCGACAAGCCGGCCGTCTTCCTCAACGGCTGCGTGCGCTCGTGGCGGGAGGTGGGGCAAAGCGAGTGCGCCTCGGGCGACCTGGCCTCCCCGACGACCGTTGCGCTGGTCGGCGACTCGCATGCGGCCATGTGGAACCCGGCCTTCCAGCGGGTGGCCGAGCAGCGGCACTGGCGGCTGGAGACGCTGGCCAAAGTGACCTGCCCGCTGCAGGACCTGGCCAGCGACAGCCCGTATCTGGGCCGCGAATACACCGAATGCGAGAAGTGGCGCGGCCAGATCATGGGCCGCGTGCAGGCCGAACGCCCGCGCCTGGTGCTACTGAGCATGAGCCGGCGCTACGGTGCGGACTTCCGATTCAAGTCCTATGACCCGGCGTGGATCGCCACCCTGGCCGACACCGTCAAACAGCTGCGCAGCAGCGGCGCCGCCGTGCTGGTCCTGGGGCCGGTGCCCGATCCCCACTCGAACGTGCCGACGTGCCTGTCCGGCCACCTCGACGACGCCGCCGCCTGTGCGCCGACGCGGTCGGCCGCGGTCGACGACGCCGGCATCACCGCCGAACGCGGAGCGACCGCCGGCGGCGGTGGCCGCTACGCCGACCTGACCGACCTGTTCTGCACCCCCGACCGCTGCCCGATGATCGTCGGCAACACTCTGGTGTTCCGCGACGACAACCACGTGACCGTCGAGTACGCGCAGCTGTTGGCCCCCGTGATGGGCGTGCTGGCCGATCGGGCGATGGCGGACGGCTAAGACGCGATGAACCTGTCCACCCGAACGACCGTCAGAACGGTGGGGGATTTCGGAGGTTTCGCACATGACTACGCTGCTACTGGTTTGCGTCGCGGGCGCCACACCGATCGTGGGAGCCGGCTTGCTGAGTCTGCAGACGCGTCTCGAACAGTGGGACCATGACCGGCACGCCGACGACTGACGGCCCAGCCGTCCGCGCACCCGGGCGAATCGGCGCACCTCACCGGCTCAACTGGGTGCGGATGAGCGGCGCGATCTTGTCGGCTAGATACCGGTGGCCGGCGTCGGTGGGGTGCACGCCATCCGGACCGATCAGCTCGGGCTGGTCGAAGAACCAACGGGCGCCCACGGGATCGACGAAGGCCGCGCCCGCGGCCCGCGCCTGGGCGCTGAGCGCGTCGCGAATCTGCAGGATCGACTCGGGCACGTCGGGGGTCGGCCAGGGCGGCCCGATCACCAGCAACCGCGCGTCGGGCGCCAGGCGGCGGGCCAGCGAGAAGGTCTCGCGGGTCTGGTCGGACAGCAGCGCAAGGTCGGCGCCCTGGTCGTTGCGGGAGCCGAAGAACACCATCAGCACGTCGTCGCTTTTGCCCGCCCTGGCGGTCAGATCCTCGAAGATGCTGCCGTGATCGCCCGGCATCACGTAGCCGGCCCGGCCCTCGGCCGCCACGTCGGGTACGACGCGCACGCCCTGGTCGGCCAGGGTCTGCCAGGCGCGCGCGGTCCACGAGTTCGGCCCGAGGCCACCCTCGTCGGTACCGGTGGTGTAGGAGTCGCCGATCACCGCGACGTGGCTTAGCCGGGTGCTGAGCCTGTGGTAGGCGAACACCCGCGCCGGGCGTGCCAGATCCCCGAAGGCCACGGCGATCACGACCGTAAGACCGATGGCCAACGTCGCCGGGCGACTCACTGCTCACCTCCCTGTGACTCCCTGTGACCGGCAGCGGCTTGCGCCGCATCAGCTGACGGAAATCATCACACGGCGCGGGCCGAAACCACTTCGCGCGCACGCTCGATGGGACTAACCGTGCCGTTGACCGGCGCACCGGATCCGGTCTGCGGGTGCGCGGGCCTGACGTCGACCATCCTGCGCATCCAGCGGCGCGCGGGCTCCTCGACCAGGTGGTACAGCAGCACCGCGGCGACCACGGCGATCGCGAGCAGGCCGACGACATTCCACTTCCAGGGGAAGTCCTGCAGCGAAAGCTCGAACTGCTCGGCGGCCCACCCCCACGCGGTGTGCACCAGCTCGTGGACCATGTACAGGCAAAACGAGATCTGCCCACCGAAGACCATGACCCGGGTGGACAGCAACCGTGGCAGCCCGCCCACCCCGACCGCCAGCAACATCACCAGCGGAACGAACAGCGCATCGACCACCCCGCCGCTGTCCACGACCCCGGAAATCGGGTGGGCGTCAACGAAGTACAGGATGCCCACCATGGCGGCAACAAGCAGCAGCGAGCAATACCCCGCGACGCGGCGGGTGCGGTCGGTGAGCCGCAACCTGCGCACGGCGGCACACGCCAGCGCGCCCGCGGCGAACTGCGTCACGATCCTCGGCAGCCAGCTCCACGGCGTGTAGAACAGGCCGCTGGTCAACAACAGCACCACCGGTGGCAGGGACGCCGCAACGGCCAGCAACGCCAGGCCGCGCGCCCTCGTCGCATGCTTCATCCGGAAGACCACCAGCACGAGCGCGCCGAAGAGCAGGTAAGCCAGCCATTCCGCGCTGATCGACCAGGCCGGCCCATCCCAGCTCGACCCGTCGAAGAACGGCTGGAACCACAACTGCACCAGTAACACCTGGCGGATGTAGCTGGTCGCGGTGAAGTCACCCGCGTCGGGCGACGGCACGTGACCGACGTGCAGGGTGAAGATCGCCCAGAGGGCCGCCAGATGCAAGGTGACCAGATACACCGGCCACACCCTGGCCAGCCGCAGCCACAGGAAATGCAGGGTGGCCCGGGTGGACCACGACCGGCCCATGCGCTCGAGGTAGTTCCAGGTGAGCACGAACCCGCTGAGGATGAAGAACAGGTCGACACCCTGGGCTCCGCAGTTGAGCACCGGGGCCACCGCGTCCAGGAAGCCCGGCGACGCATCGCCGAGCATCGGCCGGAAGTGAAACAACACCACCCAGACCGCGGCGATGATCCGGAGTCCCGTCAGGGCCTTGATCTCGCCCCTGATCTCGCCCCTGATCTCGCCCCTGATCTCGCCCCTGATCTCTCCAGTGCCCACGATGCTCATTCCGTCTGGACTCCGCGGCTCGCTGTCCGAGTGCCCGTCCCTCCTCATACCTGTGCACGCCTCTGCACACCGCTGCGCACGTACTGCACACCCTGCCAGCCGCTGCACGGCGCGCATCGTCACCGGGCGCCGCCTCGTTCGCCGGGACGCACGGAACACCGGCGCGATCGCGAGCCGCCCGGCGGCCATGGCAGCCTAACAGCGCGGCGGGCCCGACGGCGTGAGCGCGGCGCGGCGGTTCCCGGTTCACCTCGCCGCGCGCCCGCCGAAAACGGTCTTTTTCGGTGTTGCTGAGGGGTTTTCGGGCCCCGACGCCCGCTTCTTAGCGAAGAGTTAGTCGAGGTTGTCGGTCTCCTTAATTTCCCGGGTAACCGTTAGTCAAAGGCTTGGTCGGCGTCGACCCGGCCTCCGCGATACGGAGAATGAGGGTGCTCGTGACAATCGCAAACATCGGGACTCGACAAGCAAACTCCACCTTTGCCTGTGGCGGCGCCCAGGTTCGGGCGCACTGCCGGCACCTGGCGACAGTGGTGACCGTCCGCGGTGAAATCGATGCCGACAACGCGGAGCGGCTCGGCGAGCGCATTCGCCGCTTCATCCTCCGGGACAACCCCATGGTGCTCGACATGAGCGACGTGAGCGGTTTTGCCGCCGCCGCTGTTTCGCTGTTGAAGATGCTCGATGACAGCTGTCGCGCCGCCGCGGTCGAGTGGACGCTGGTCGCCGGCCCAGCGGTCCTGTACCTGCTGGGCGACCGCGACGACGCGGCGACGATGCCGGTCGCGGGCTCGGTGCACGAGGCGCTCAACAGCCTGGCCGACGCCATCGTCAGCCGCCGTCAGTCGGTGCTGCCTCTGGTCAGGAAGACCGCCTAACGCGGCCCGTCCCGGCGGTCCGCGGCCGCGTCGCGGCGGCGGGCCGTGTTCGGGGGGCGCCGCCCCCGAAACAACCTGGTGATCCCGATCGCCGCCAGCACCCCGGCGGTTGTCACCAGCACCAGCGTCAGCAGCAGCAGCTGCGGGTTATACACCAGCGACGTGGTGACCGGCTGCCCGTCGGCGATGGGCGCGACGTGCCGGGCGCGGGCCGCGTGCGACCAGCTCACCCCCGCGGCGACGAGCGCCACGCAGCCGAGCCCGAGTTCCAACGCGGCCCGGTAGCGCGCGATCACCGCGCCGCCCCGCCATCGTCCTCCCGGTCGGCGTCGGTGGCCGCCGCGGTCATCGTGGCCGGCTCCACCCGCTCCCGCACCAGCGGGGTCAGCGAATCGCGTAGCTGCCGATGCCGACGCGCCCAGGCGCGCGCGGTGCGATCCCCGGTGAGTTCGAGGCCGATGCCGATGCGGCCGCGCGGGATCCCCACCAGGTGGCCGAGTGCCCGCGCCGACTGCCACTTCGCCCGCTCCTCGGCCGGCTCCTCGCCGGAGGCCTCGTGGTGCTCCGGTTCCGGATAGACATCGACGATCTCGCGGACCAGGATCGTCTCGGTGCCCTGGCGCAGGGCGTCCTTGGTCAGTTCGACCGACACGTGGATGCGCGCCGCCTTGACCTGCAATGCCACGAACGCCGAAACGATCACCATAAAGATCACCGGGGTCAGCAGTTGCACCCCGGCGCCGCTCCACAGCTCGGTCAGGATCATCGACACCGCCGACAGGGGCCCCGCCGCCACCCAATACCAGCGGGCGCCGGGTTCGTAGAACAACGGCTTCACGTTGGCGTCCCGCGCGGATGTCCGTGGTGTCAAAAGCAGGCCCCGTCTCACGAAAGCCAGCTCGCCGCGTCGGCGGCCCAGTACGTCAGCACGATATCGGCGCCGGCGCGTCGGATGCAGGTCAACGAGTCCAGGGCCGCGGCGCGTCCGTCGATCCAGTTATTGGCGGTCGCGGCGCTGATCATCGCGTACTCCCCCGACACCTGATAGGCGGCCACCGGCACCGAGGAAACCGAGGCGGCCGCGGCCACCACGTCCAGGTAACCCATCGCGGGTTTGACCATCACGATGTCGGCGCCCTCGCCGAGATCCAGCTCGATCTCGCGCAGCGCCTCGCGGGCATTGCCGGGCTCTTGCTGATAGCTGCGGCGGTCCCCGGACAGGCTCGAGCACACCGCCTCACGGAACGGGCCGTAGAACGCCGAGGCGAACTTGGCGGCGTAGGCCAGGATCGCCACATCGGTGTGGCCCGCGGCGTCCAGCCCGTCGCGGATCATCGCGACCTGGCCGTCCATCATCCCGCTCGGAGCCACCACATGCGCACCCGACCCCGCTTGCGCCACAGCAAGTTTCACGTATCGGGCCACCGTGGCGTCGTTGTCGACGCGGCCCCGGTCGTCCAGCACGCCGCAGTGCCCGTGGTCGGTGAACTCGTCCAGACAGGTATCGGCCATCAACACCGTGGCCGCACCGAGATCCTTGGACAGGTCGCGCAGGGCGACGTTGAGGATGCCGTCGGGGTCGGTGCCGGCCGACCCCGACGAATCCTTGTCCTCGTCACGGGGCACCCCGAACAGCATCAGCCCGCCTACCCCGGCGGCCACGGCGTCGGCGGCGGCGCTGCGCAGCGAATCCCGGGTGTGCTGCACCACATTGGGCATCGACGGAATCGGCCGCGGCTCCTCGATGCCGTCGGCGATGAACATGGGCAACACCAAATGCCTTGGCTCCACGGATGTTTGGGCTACCAGGCGGCGCAGCGCCGGGGTGGAGCGCAGCCGGCGCGGGCGTTGCCGCGGGTAGGCCATCGGCTAGCGCCTGCGGCTCTTCTTGCGCGGAGGCGGCAGCGCGCCCTCGGCGCGCAGCCGCGCGGCGTGTTCGGCCAAGGCGTCGACCAGCGGGCCGACGGCCGCGGTATCGGGCTGCACGTCCACCCGCAGGCCGAACTCCGCCGCGGTCTCGGCGGTCTTGGGGCCGATGCAGGCGATGATGGTCCGCGGGTGCGGCTTGCCGGCGATGCCCACCAGGTTCCGCACCGTGGAACTGGAGGTGAAGCACACCGCGTCGAAGCCGCCCGTCTTGATCATCTCGCGGATGGCCGCCGGCGGCGGCGCCGCGCGCACGGTCCGGTACGCGGTGACGTCCTCGATCTCCCAGCCGCGCTCACGCAGCCCCTCGGCAAGCGTCTCGGTGGCGATGTCCGCGCGCGGCAGCAAGACCCGGTTTACCGGGTCGAAAATGCTGTCATAGGGCGGGAATTCGTCGAGCAGACCGAGTGAGCTCTGCTCCCCGGCCGGGACCAGCTCGGGGCTGATCCCAAACGCCCGGACCCGGTCGGCCGTCGACTCGCCGACGCAGGCGATCTTCACCCCGGAAAACGCGCGGGCATCCAGGCCGAATTCACCGAACTTCTCCCACACCGCGCGCACGGCGTTGGTGGAGGTGAACACCACCCACTGGAAGCGGCCGTCGACCAGGCCCTTGATCGCCCGCTCCATCTGAGCCGGGCTACGCGGCGGTTCCACGGCGATGGTCGGCACCTCGACCGGCAGCGCGCCGTAGGAGGTGAGCCGCTCGCTCATCTCACCGGCCTGGTCCTTGGTGCGCGGCACCAGCACGCTCCACCCGTAGAGCGCGCGGCTCTCCCACCAGTTCAGCCTGGCGCGGTTGCTCACCGTCTTGCCGATGGTGACCACCAGCGGGCCGGTCTGCGGGTCGGGGCTGCCGCTCGCGGGCAGGCCCACGCCGTCCATCCCGGTGAGCACGCCGGGATCGGTGAGGCCCTGCAGGGTCGTCTCCACCGAGCGCTGCTGGCACGTGGTGCCGTGAACGGTGACCACGCACGGTGTGGTGTCGGCCAGCGCGTGCTCGATCAGCGTGCGGGCCGCGTCGCCCAAATGCGACGCGGTGGCCTGCAGGATCAGCGGGCCGGGCGCCGCGGCCAGAGCGTCCCAATCCACCTGCCCGCGCACGTCGGCGACGGTGTATGACGAGCCCAGCGGCAACCCGGCGTAGGTGGGGACCGCGCTGGTCGCCGACAGTCCGGGCACGATCTCCACGTGCACGTGGGCGCGCGCGACGGCGTTGACTTCGGTGATCACCGCATCGGCCGTCAGCGGGTCACCGGCCACCAGCCGCACCACGTCGGCGCCCGAGCGGGCCTCGGCGGTCAGCGTCTTGGCGACCTCGGCCGGCTCGCCCAGGGCGGGGCGGATGTCCGGACCGCCGGAGATCACCGCCGGCGCGGCCCGCTCGTGGTTGCCGTCGGCGCCGCCCTGGGCATCCCCGGTATCCGGATCGGCCGGGGCCGGGCC
>JAQTVU010000104.1 GCA_028706695.1 Mycobacterium sp. | reverse complement strand
TTTCGGCCGAACTCGGTTTCGACCGGCTGAACCGACAGGCAATTCGACTTGGAGCCGCAGTCCCCGCAGCCCTCGCACACCCGCTCGTTGATCATGACGCGTCGGGTGGGTTGGATTGCTCTTCCGCGCTTGCGTTTACGACGCAGTTCGGTAGCGCATTCCTGATCGTGGATGATGACCGTGACACCGGGTGTGGCTGCCAGCACGCGCTGGGCCTCGTCCAGACGATCGCGATGCCAGCAACACACACCACGCGGCAGATCTTTGCGACGGTGGCGTTTCGGCGTGTCAGTGGTGACGATGATCCGGGTGACCCCCTCGGCGAGCAACGCCCGCGCGAGATCCCGCACGCTGAGCGCGCCGGCGGGGGGCTGCCCGCCCGTCATCGCCACCGCGGAGTTGTAGAGGATCTTGTAGGTGATGTGGGAGCCGGCGGCAACGGCGGCGCGCACCGCGAGGCTGCCGGAGTGATGAAAAGTGCCGTCGCCCAAGTTCTGGATCAAATGGGACTGGTGGACAAAGGGACTCATCCCGATCCACTGCGCGCCGTCGCCACCCATCTGAGTGAGCCCGGTAACGCTGCCCACCGATTCCTGATCCATGAGCGTCACGAGCCCGTGACAGCCGATTCCGGCGCCGACCAACGAGCCAGCGGGAACCTTCGTCGACGAATTGTGCGGGCACCCCGAACAGAAATATGGCGTCCGAGTCATCAAGGGAAGCGCCGGCGGCGATTTCGTCGATCGGCGCCGGTCGAGCCACTCCCGGATCGAGGGAAATTCGCCGTGGCCCAACAAGATCCGCGCGATTACCGGAGCGATCGTGTCGGCGGTGAGTTCGCCGTTCATCGGGAAGACCGGACCGTCGCCGACATTCCGTTTACCGACGATCGACGGTCCGCCCCTACGGTGACCGTAAAGCAGATCGCGGACGGCGGTTTCGATGAAGGGACGTTTGTCTTCCACCACGATGATTTGTTGCAGGCCTGAGGCGAAGGCGTTCAGCGCGCGCGGCTCGATCGGGTCGATCATTCCCAGCTGAAGCAGCCGAACGCCGCGGTGTGCCAGCTCGGCGTCATCGAGACCCATCCTCCGCAACGCCTCACGGACATGGAGGAACGTGGGTCCGGCGGCGACGATCCCGACGCGGTCGAGAGCGCCGTGCGCGGCGACGATGTCGATTTCGTTCCGGGCGGCGTAGTCGAGTGCGGCCTGGCGACGTTCGCCGTCGCGGGTGCGCTCCAAAACTCCGAGCATCGGTTGCAACAACGTCGCCGTCACCACGTGCTGTACCGCGCGCAGTGGCCCCACGGGGATTACCCGGCCGGGGGCGAGATCGACTGTCATAGAGCCGTCGGCAACGTCGGTCGATATCTTGAGCGCGACCCATAGGCCGCTGGCTCGTGACATGGCCGCGGCATGTAAGCCAAGGTCCAGGATCTGTTGCGGGTCCGCGGGGTACAGCGTAGGAATGCCCAGATCGGCGAGCAACCGTTCCGACGCTCCGGGCACCGTCGACGATTTCGCCGACGCGTCATCACCGACGAACACGAGGCCTCCGCCGTTGGCGGGCACGCCCATCAGGACGTTGTGCCGGAACGCATCCGACGCCCGATCCAACCCCGGCGATTTGCCGTACCAGAACCCGATGACTCCGTCGACCGTGCGACCCGGCGACGCCGACGCGAGCTGGCTTCCCTGAACGGCCGTAGCCGCGAGTTCTTCGTTGACGCCCGGTTGGAAGACGATGCCGTACGCGTCCAGCAGGGCTCGATGGCGCTCGAGTTCCATGTCGTATCCGCCCAGGGGCGATCCTTCGTAGCCGGATATGAACCCGGCGGTGTTGCGGCCCGCCCGCCGCTCGGCGCGCATGATCTCCACCGGTAGGCGTGCCAGAACTTGTACGCCCGTCAGCCGGACGAGGTCCGGGTGGGCCGACGGCTGCACCTCGGCGTCGGTCGGCGTCGACGACCTCGACTCGCCCGGCGATCCGCTATCGCGCTTCCAGCTGACGGCGGCCAGGCCGCGGTCGTCACCGCTATACCCCGCCGGCGGCGGTTCGGCGAGGTGCGTCATGGCGTCGCGGAACGCAAGCCGAAGCTTTGGCGAAGGACCGCGGCAAGGCGCAATGGGATGGCGATAAGGCACAAGAGGGCGAACGGCACGTATTCGGCGGCGTAGAGCCAATGCGGCGTCTTTTGGTTGAGCGTCCCCAGAACGAAATCCTTGCCGAACGCGATCAGAATGAAAGTCGTGCCCACGAACAGCAGCGGTCGCCACAGAGGTCCCAAGTTGCGCGTCCCGATCCCGAAGGACAGCAGCACCAGCAGGTAGGCACAGCACAGCGCGACCAGGAAGAACCACAACGCGCCCCCCCGCAGGGGAAGCTGGCCGATGACGATGCCCAGCCAGATGACCAATCCGATATGGGCCTGAAGCGCGGCGGCGAAGGCCAGGCCCAAGTTTCGCGCCTGGCGTGCCAGCCCGGCAAAGGTCGGGCCGAACAGGACGGCGATCGCGCCGCCGGTGTAGGAAAGCCAGAAGAAAAGGAACGACCAGCGCGCCGTGGCGCGCACGCCCAGCCTGAGGCCGGCGGGACCGGTGCCGCAACAGGCCAGAATGGCCGCGGCAAGCGCGAGCGCGCCGCCGAACGCGCCGATCATCCAAAGCCACGCCGGATCATGTCTGCGCGTCACCGCGAGCCCGCCCCCGCGTCAGCGCCGCAGACCACGAGAACGACGGCCATCGCGTGGCAATCGGCGTGGGAGAGCGACAAAGATGCATCGAGCCAGCCTTGGTGACGTGCCCGCGCCGCGAGAACGCCGCCCAGACGAAGTATGGGCAGCGGGCCGTCCCGCGTTACCTCGATCTCGCGCAGGGGAAACGGCAAGTCGGGTTCGGCGAATGCCTTGATCGCCGCTTCTTTGGCCGCGAACCGGGCCGCCAATCTGTGCACCCGGTTGTGGCCCTCGCAGTCGTCGATTTCGCTGGCGGTGAAAACCTTACGCAGGTACCGGTCTCCGAACGCGGCCAGTGAGTTCTGGACATCCTCGATGGCCACGACATCGCATCCGACTCGGACACGTCGCCCGTCGACCTCGGCTGGCAAGGTGATCGCGGAGGCCATCGTGGTCGGCGGAAAGCTCCCGCGAGCGACCGCTACGGTAGGTCGCATGGGGCAGGCGACTTGACTAACCCTTCGACGACCTGCTCGATGTTGCGTACGCAAGCGAAAGTGGACTTCCTAAGCGCTTCATCGGGGAACTCGACGCCGAAGACATCTTCGAGCGCCAGCATGACATTGACCGACGCGGTCGATGTCATGCCGAGCTCGTAGAGGTCGGCATGATCGCCGACCTCATGTGGGTCGACTGCCATATGGCCATGCTCGGCCAAAATGTCACGAATCCGTTCTTGCATAACCCTGCTCCTCACGTCTGTGCCGCAACCACACCACGGTTAAGGTTCCGTGGGCGGAACGTAGCTCCCGGTCGCCTTGAGCCGCTTGCGCGCGGCGCGGCGGTAACTGTGGAAGTCGGAGATAAAGGCCGGGCTGCCGTACAGCCAGTCCAGGGGTTCGCGCATGTCGTCCACGTAGCCGATGCCATAGGAGCCGCGCTGGTAGCCCATCAGCCGGAGCAGCCCCTCGGGCAGGGTGCGGGCGACCTCCGGCGGGCAGGCGAGATATTGGTTTTCCTCCTGGCGCAGCCAGCCAAGCGAGTAGCCCACGTTCATCCCGATCCGACTGGTCTGGGTGATGTTGGCGCCTCCGCCGTGAAACACGGAGCCGGTGTACAAGAGGACCGAACCCTTGGTCATCGCCGCCGGGGAGGACAGGGCGGGGTTCACGTCGTCGGGATCGTCCTCCCACCGGTGGCTGCCCACCACCATCCGTGTCGCACCCATGTCTTCGGTGAAGTCGGTCACGGCCCACATGGTGCCGACTTCGGCCTCGAAGCCCGTCGGGAACCGGAAGCGATCGAACGACCATTGATCCCGATGAATCATCTGCGCCGGCTCACCGGGTCCGATGGTGACCAGTTGGGTGAGGTCGATCTGGAAGGTGCTGGCGTGGTCGCCCAACACCAGATCGAGCGTCTCGACGATCGTCGGGTGGGCGATGAGAGAGCGAGAAGTAGGCGAACGGGCGATCAGGGCGCCGGTGCGGCGGGTGGTCTTGCCCAGGAAGTCGGTGTTGCCTCCGCTGGTGTCAGCGAGGTGCGGCTCGAGTTCGGCCCGGACCCGATCCATTGTTCGGGGAGATGCGAGGTCGGCCACGACCACACACCCGTCTTCGTTGAGCACCTTCGCGATGTCGGCCGGCGCGGCGCCGGGGCCGACTGACCGTACTGCTAGCGGCGCAAACTCCGAACTAATAGTCTGCACTGATGGTTGCACGATGCGTACTCTACCGGGAAAAATGACATAAACAAGGTTTTTTGCACATTTTCGGCCGTTTTACCAGGTGACTGTGGTGGCCGACCGGCAGGAGGTGCGACGGCAGATGCTCCCGCTTCGACTCGGCGTGCTCGGCGCGGTGCTAGACCACGCGGATCGAGCCCCGCACCGGCCCGCTGTCAAAGACCTGGATCGCGCGTTGGACCGGGGTGAGTTGCGTGCCGCGGCCGGGAGGGTGGCCGCCGGCTTGCTGCAGAACGGCGTCGGACCCGGGGACCGGGCCGCCTTGCTGATCGGCAATTCCGTGGATTTCGTGGTGGCGGCGCTGGGCTGTCTGTGGGCGGGCGTCACGTTCGTTCCGCTGGCGATCGCCGATCCGGATGCCCGCCGTGCGCGAATCGTGGCGGACTGCCGGCCCGCACAGGTGATCACGGCAGGCGCGGACCAACGGGTGCCGCCGGGACTGCCTGTCGGCACGGCGTGGACGTCCCTTTCGGCGTTGAGCGCCGCGGATGGGCCCACGCCACCGCCTGTAACCAGCCCCATCTCCTACATCATCTACACGTCGGGGACGACGGGTGTCCCCAAGGGGGTGCAGATTCCCCCGGAGGCCTTTTTCACAGCGGTCGAAGCGTGCGCCGATGCCGTGGGACTCACCGCGGACGACCGAGTGCTGTGCGTTTCGCCCGTGCACTTCGACGGGTCCTTCTCCGCCATTTTTCCCCCGCTCGTGCGCGGTGCCTTCCTCGTCATCCCCGACCGGGAAGCCCTGCTGTTCCCGCGCAGGTTCTTCTCGATCGTCCTCAGCGAGGGCGTCACGGCGACCAGCTTCTCCCCCAGCTACCTCCGATTGCTCAAGGCCGGCGGCCGTCTGGCGCGATTGGCCGACACCCCGCTCCGGGTGCTGGCCCTGGGCGGCGAAGCGCCGTCCACCGCCGATATCAGGGCGGTGTGGGCGGCCAGTCCGGGACTGCGGGTGGTGAACCGCTACGGCCCGACCGAGACGACCATCGCCGTCGCCCACCAGGAACTGACGCCCGAGTCGCTCGGCGCGGGGCTGATACCGATCGGTGGTCCGCATCCGGGCAGTTCCTTCCACCTCGTCGACGAGAACGGGCGGCTGGTGAGTCGTCCCGGAGTGGCCGGCGAGCTGTGCATCGGCGGATCGCAGCTCATGGCCGGATATCTGAACGACCCGGCGCTGAGTGCGGCCGTTCTCCGGACGGACGTGGTCGATAGAATCACCGTCTATCGCACCGGCGACCTCGCCTTTCGCGACGACCGGGGCGACTACGTCTACGCCGGGCGTTCCGACCGCGTCATCAAGCGACATGGTGTGAGGATGTCGCTGGTCGAGGTGACCGACGCGCTCGGCGACATCGACGGGGTCGCGTCCGCGGCGTGCACCACGTTCGACCTGAAGGGCGATCCGGGAGTCGTCGCGTTCGTGGTGCCGGACGGCGAGCTCACCCCTGTCGCCGTCCGTCGGGCCGCCAGGGAAAGGCTCCCGGAAACGATGCTGCCCGATCATTTCGTCGTAGTCGCGAACTTGCCCTTGACGTCTTCCAGCAAGGTCGATGAGCGACGGCTGCTGACGGAGGCCGGCTTGTCTCCACCGAACGGCTGCCAAACGGCTGCGAAGCGGCTGTAGCGCGCGTCAACCGGGCCGACATACTGGACCACATGTACATTCCCGCCCATTTCGCCGCCGACGAGCGGGCCGTCGACACGCTGCTCACCGAGAGCGGTGCCGCGGACCTCGTCACCGCGACACCGGAGGGCCTGGTCGCCACCATGCTGCCGTTCGTCTACGACCCGGACATGAGGACCCTTCGGGGTCATCTCGCCCGCGACAACGACCAGTGGCGGCGCCCGGTGGTTGGCGAGGCTCTGGTCATCGTGCGGGGACCCGATGCGTACGTTTCTCCAGCCTGGTATCCGAGCAAGGCGGAGCACGGACGCGTGGTACCCACCTGGAACTACGTCACCGCGCACGTCTACGGGCGCCTCACAGTGCACGACGACCCGGCCTGGGTCGAACAGAACGTGCGAGAGCTGACCACACGCCATGAGTCGCGGCGACCGCGACCATGGTCGGTCGACGACGCGCCCCCGCGGTTCATCGAGGGTCAACTGCGCGCCATTGTGGGAGTGGAACTGCGGATCAGCCGAATCGAGGCCAAGTTCAAGCTCAGCCAGAACCGACCGGCCGCCGATGTCGACGGGGTGATCGCGGGGTTGATCGCCGACGGACACGAAGACGCCGCCGCCGCGGTCCGGCGAGCGCGAACGGCGTGAGGTCGACTCCGCTTTCTTTCCAAGTGCCCGGCCACCATGCACACCACTCCCCGACCGTGCGTTGTCACCGAGGACGCGGTGACCTGATTTCGGCCGGTCGGAGCGCCGCACCTGGGCTAGGATAGCCGGATGGAAGTGGGGCTGGCCGGCGCGCCGGCGGGGGGACATTACGATCAGTTGGTTCGGCGCCAGCGATCCGAGTTGCAAGACGCGTACTTGAAGGGCGCGCGTCGGCTGCGATGGGACGCGGGGCGCCTCGCCGCGGAACGCGAACGGCGTCTTCGGGAGTTGCTGGTGTGGGCCGCCGATCGTTCGCCCTTTTGGCGGGAGCGGCTGGCCGGCCACGATCTGGCGCGTTTCACGGAGGCCGATCTCGCCTCTCTGCCGATTCTGACCAGGGCCGAGATGATGGCGGAGTTCGATCGGGTGGTCACGGTGCCCGGGCTGACACTCGCCCGGGTCCGACAACACCTCGATCAGCTGGACCCCGATCAGCTGGGCGGGGACGGGTACCTCGACGACGAGTACCGGGCCATCGTCACGTCGGGATATACCGGCACCGAAGCGGTCCATGTGTTCGGCTGGGACGCGTTCGTCACCTTTGTGATGCAGGGCTCCCGCTGGACCGGGCGACGCGGCGAGGACCCGGACGCGGTGCTGGCCCAGGTGTTCGCGTGCAGCGCCAGGCACGAATCGGGGGTGTTTCACGCCTTCAGCACATTC
>JAQTVU010000103.1 GCA_028706695.1 Mycobacterium sp. | reverse complement strand
CCTCGGCGGCGGACCGCCGGGGCTGTTCACCGCGTACCGCAACGGCCAACTCCGGGCCGGCGGCGAACGGTTCGTCGGCTACCGCGTCAACCTGCTGTTCACCACGGTCACCCTGGAAGCCGGGACGTTGAGGAGAGGTTTCGGCCGCGCCGCGCCGACGACATCGCAACCCCGTGGGCAGATGGATGCACGGACCTCGGCGCGGGTCTCAAAACCCTGGCACGTGGGAAACTTGATGCTACTGGGGTACACAGATATATTGACTGGTACCAATCGACACAGATAACCGGAGGGGCCATGTCAGCGGAGCTGACCGACCTACAGCTGTTGCGCGAACTCGAGCCGGTCGTCGAGAAATACCTGAACCGACACTTGAGCATGCATAAGAACTGGAACCCGCACGACTACATCCCGTGGTCGGACGGCAAGAATTTCTATGCGCTCGGCGGGCAGGACTGGGACCCAGAACAGAGCAAACTTTCCGACGTCGCGCAGGTGGCAATGGTGCAGAACCTGGTCACCGAGGACAACCTGCCTTCGTACCACCGCGAGATCGCAATGAACATGGGCCTCGACGGCGCCTGGGGGCAGTGGGTCAACCGCTGGACCGCCGAGGAGAATCGGCACGGCATCGCGCTGCGCGACTACCTGGTGGTCACCCGCGCGGTCGACCCCGTCGAACTGGAGAAACTCCGCATCGAGGTGGTCAACCGGGGCTTCAGCCCGGGCCAGAACCACCAAGGCCACTACTTCGCCGAGACCCTCACCCACTCGGTGCTCTACGTCGCCTTCCAGGAACTGGCCACCCGGATTTCGCACCGCAACACCGGCAAGGCCTGCAACGACCCCGTCGCCGACCAGCTGATGGCCAGGATCTCGGGCGACGAGAACCTACACATGATCTTCTACCGAGACGTCAGCGAGGCCGCGTTCGACCTCGTCCCCAACCAGGCGATGAAGTCGCTGCACCTGATCCTGCGGCACTTCCAGATGCCCGGCTTCCAGGTACCCGAATTCCGCCGCAAGGCCGTCTTCATCGCCGTCGGGGGCCTCTATGACCCGCGGATCCACCTCGACGAGGTCGTCATGCCGATCCTGAAGAAATGGCGCATCTTCGAGCGCGACGACTTCACCGGTCAGGGCGCCGAGCTGCGCGACGATCTCGCCGTGCTGATCAAGGAGCTCGAGTTGGCCTGCGACAAATTCGAGGTGTCCAAGCAGCGCCAGCTCGACCGGGAGGCCCGCACGGGCAAGAAGACGACCGCCCGCGAACTGCACCAAACCGCGGGCAAACTGGCGATGAGCCGCCGGTAACCCCGCCTTGCGCATCGGTCCGATCGCGCTTGCCAGCCCGGTAGTGCTGGCGCCGATGGCAGGCGTGACCAACGTCGCATTCCGGACGTTGTGCCGCGAACTCGAGGAGTCCAGGGTCGGCACGGTCAGCGGGCTGTACGTCTGCGAGATGGTGACTGCCCGCGCGCTCGTCGAGCGGCATCCGGTCACCATGCAGATGACGACGTTCGCCCCCAACGAGTCGCCACGCTCACTGCAGCTCTACACCGTAGACCCCGCCACCACCTATGCCGCCGCCAGGATGATCGCCGACGAAGGACTGGCCGATCACATCGACATGAATTTCGGCTGCCCGGTGCCCAAGGTCACCAGGCGCGGCGGCGGCGCGGCGCTGCCGTACAAGCGGCGGCTGTTCGGCCAGATTGTCGCCGCGGCCGTGCGCGCCACCGAAGGCACCGGCATACCGGTGACCGTGAAGTTCCGCATCGGCATCGACGGCGAGCACCACACGCACCTGGATGCCGGCCGCATCGCCGAAGCCGAAGGCGCCGCCGCGGTCGCCCTGCACGCCCGCACGGCGGCGCAGCGCTTCTCCGGCACCGCCGACTGGGAACAGATCACGGCGCTCAAGCAACACGTGCGGACGATCCCGGTGCTCGGCAACGGCGACATCTACGACGCCAGCGACGCGCTGGCGATGATGGCCAGCACCGGCTGCGACGGTGTCGTCATCGGCCGTGGCTGCCTGGGCCGACCGTGGCTGTTCGCCGAGCTGTCGGCCGCGTTCACCGGGGCCACGCCTCCCACGCCTCCGACGCTCGGCGAGGTCGCCGACATCGTCCGCCGGCATGGCCAGTTGCTGGCCGCGCACTTCGGTGAAGACAAGGGCATGCGCGACATTCGCAAGCACATCGCCTGGTACCTCCGTGGCTTTCCGGCCGGATCCGAACTGCGGCGGGCGCTGGCGATGGTCAGCACGCTCGACGAACTCGACGCCTTGCTGGAGCGGTTGGACGGCGCGGTGTCGTTTCCCGACGCGGCCACCGGGCCCCGCGGGCGACAGGGCTCACCGGCCCGCGTGGTTCTGCCCGAAGGCTGGTTGACCGACCCGGACGACTGCACGGTACCGGCCGGGGCGGACGTCGCGGGATCGGGCGGATGACTCACGCGGATGACTCACTATGCCATCGACGTCGCGCAGTCGCCGCGAACTCAGTAGGATGTGGACCTCGCTGCATTGCGCTTCGGTAGCGGATCGGTTCCGCGTCGCTGCACGAGCGCTACAACTGCCGTGCGTGTTATGGGTAGCGCGGGCCGCGCGGCTGCGGCGACATGTGGACATCCTAGAGTGCGCACCGGATTCGGAGGCCGGTAAGACATGAGTGACGCCGAGAATGACGCCACTCTTGACGGTGGGTGCCCTCCAAGCGGGTACGGCGACCGACGGCTTCTCGGGCACTCGCCGCCGGCGCCCGGCGCCGCACCCTGGGAGCGGTTCTCGGAAGCACAGCCCGACAGCGAACTGCAAAGGTGGCAGCCCGCACCGCCCGTAGCAGCGCCCCTGGAACCCCGCACCACCGATTCCGTCCGGCCCGATTCGGGCGACACCGAGAAGGTCGGATCTCACGCCGAGGGCAGGCTCACGGTTGCTGAGCTGATCGCCAAGGTGGGTGCTCCCCCGACCGATCGGCGCGGCCGCCACCACCTCGTCGCCCCGGCGATCGACCCCGCGGAGGACGTGCCGCCCAAGCAGCAGGACAGCCAGGTCGCCGTGGCCCCGGCGTACCGGCTGCCGGCCGGCTCAGAGTTCCCCGACCTCACGTCCGCCGACTACCCCGCCGAGGACGACCCCGAACCGGACGCGCCGAAACCGCCGGCGGCGCCGCGCCGGTTGCTGCCGAAGCGGCTCCGCCGCACATCGACCCCACCGGCCCGGCAGAACCACGCCCCGAAGCGCCAATCCCGCCGCCGGCCGGTGCTGCTGGCGGCACGCTCGCTGGCCGCCCTGTTCGCCGTGCTGGCGGTCGTCCTGACCGGCGCGGCGTGGCAGTGGAGCGCGTCGAAGAACAACCACCTCAACACCGTCAGCGCCCTAGACCCGCACTCGGTCGACATCCGTGACCCCGGCGGGCAGTACGGCGACGAAGATTTCTTGATCGTCGGGATGGACTCGCGCGCCGGGGAGAACGCGAACATGGGCGCCGGCGACACCGACGACGCGGACGGCGCACGGTCGGACACCGTGATGCTGGTCAACATCCCGGCCAACCGTAAGCGCGTGGTGGTGGTATCGTTCCCGCGCGATCTGGCCATCACCCCGATCCAATGCGAAGCCTGGAATCCCGACAACGGCAAATACGGGCCCATCTATGACGAGAAGTCCCACACGTGGGGCCCCAAGATGGTCTACACCGAGACCAAACTGAACTCGACATTCTCCTACGGCGGCCCCAAATGTCTGGTGAAGGAGATCCAGAAGCTGTCGGGCCTGAGCATCAACCGCTTCATCGCCGTCGACTTCGCCGGATTCGCCAAGATGGTCGAGGCCCTCGGCGGCGTCGAGGTGTGCAGCAAAACCGCGCTGCACGACTACGAGTTGGGAACGGTCCTCGAACACGGCGGGCGCCAGATCATCGACGGGCCGACCGCCCTGAATTACGTGCGGGCCCGCCAAGTCGCCACGGAATACAACGGCGACTACGGCCGCATCAAACGCCAGCAGTTGTTCCTGTCGTCGCTGCTGCGTTCGCTCATCTCCGCGGACACGTTGCTGGACCTCAACAAGCTCAACCATGTCGTCAACCTGTTCATCGGCGACAGCTACGTCGATAACGTCAAAACCAAAGACCTCGTCCAGCTTGGTCAGTCGTTGCAAGGCATGGCGGCCGGTCGCATCACGTTCGTCACCGTGCCGACCGGCGTGACCGACGAAAACGGCGATGAACCGCCGCGCACGGCCGACATGCGCGCGCTTTTCGACGCCATCATCGACGACGATCCACTTCCCCTGGAAAACGATCAAAACGCCCGGAGCCTGACTCCGACGTCGAGCCCGACGTCCGCCGCCACGAGGACACCCCCGCCTGCCGCGGCGCCGGAGGTGCGGCGCGCGCAGGTGGCCACCATCGCCCCGCAGGAGGTGACGGTGCGGGTGTCCAATGGGACCCCCCAGGCCGGGCTGGCGGCGACCGCCACCTCGCAGCTGGAGCGCGCCGGGTTCAACGTGATGGCGCCCGATGATTATGAGAGTTCGCTGACCGCGACGACGGTATTCTTCTCGCCCGGCAACGAACGGGCGGCGGCCACGGTGGCGTCGGCGTTCCCCAACTCCCGGGTCCAACGGGCGTCGGGCCACGGGCAGGTGGTCCAGGTGGTGCTCGGATCGGACTTCAAGTCGGTCGGCATCCCGCTGCACAGCGGTTCGCCGGTCAACATGCGGATAGACCGCAACTCCGATGCGACGCCGACCAAGCTGCCCGAGGACCTGACGGTCACCAACGCCGCAGACACCACCTGCGAATAAGTCTTCTGACGAAGTTCCACCGGCCTCTTGCAGCATTGAGAACGTAAGCTGGCGCCATGCGGACCGCTTATCATGAACAACTCGCGGAGTTGTCCGCGCGGGTCGGCGAGATGTGCGGGCTGGCCGGGATAGCCATGGAACGGGCAACCCAGGCCCTGCTGCAGGCCGATCTGGTCCTGGCCGAACAGGTGATCTCCGACCACGAAAAGATCGCGACGCTAAGCGCCCGTGCCGAGGAGAGCGCCTTCGTGCTGCTCGCGCTGCAGGCGCCGGTGGCCGGTGACCTTCGCTCGATCGTCAGCTCCATCCAGATGGTGGCAGACATCGACCGGATGGGCGCGCTGGCCCTGCACGTCGCCAAGATCGCCCGCCGGCGGCACCCCGAGCATGCCCTGCCTGAGGAGGTCAACGGTTACTTCGCCGAAATGGGAAGGCTCGCAGTTGAATTAGGCAACAGTGCGCAAGATGTCGTGCTGTCCCGCGACCCGGAGAAAGCCGCCCGGATCCACGATGAAGACGACGCGATGGATGACCTGCACCGGCACCTGTTCTCGGTGCTGATGGACCGTAAATGGAAGTACGGGGTCGCGACAGCCGTCGACGTTACACTGCTGGGCCGGTTCTACGAGCGCTTCGCCGACCATGCCGTGGAGGTGGCGCGCCGCGTCATCTTCCAGGTGAACGGCAGCCTGCCCGACGAGGTCGCCAAACCCGCTCCCGGTTAGAACCGGTGAGGACCGGTCGCGGCGCGGGCTCACGGGCTCAGCCGAAGCGACCGGAGATGTAGTCCTCGGTCGACTTTTGGCCAGGGTTGGAGAAAATCTTTTCGGTGTCGTCGATCTCGACCAGCCGGCCGGGCTTTCCGACGGCCTCGAGGTTGAAGAATGCCGTCAGGTCGCTCACCCGGGCGGCCTGCTGCATGTTATGGGTGACGATGACGATGGTGTAGTCCTGCTTCAACTCGCTGATCAGTTCCTCGACGGCCATCGTCGAAATGGGGTCCAGCGCCGAGCATGGTTCGTCCATCAGCAGCACGTCGGGTTGCACGGCGATGGCCCGCGCGATGCACAGGCGCTGCTGCTGACCGCCGGAAAGCCCGCCGCCAGGCTTGTCGAGCCGATCTTTGACCTCGTCCCACAGGTTGGCGCCACGCAGTGAATGCTCGGCTATCTCGTCGAGCACCTTGCGATTGCGCACTCCTTGCAGCCGCAATCCGGCGACCACGTTGTTGCGAATCGACATGGCGGGGAAGGGGTTCGGCCGCTGGAAAACCATGCCGATCGCCCGCCGCACACCCACCGGGTCGATCCCCGGAGCGTAGATGTCCTCGTCGTCGAGTAGCACGCTGCCCTCGACCCGGCCGCCGGGAACCACCTCATGCATACGGTTGAGAGTGCGCAGCACCGTCGTCTTGCCGCAGCCGGAGGGCCCGATGAACGCCGTCACGCTTCGGGGCAGGACTGAGAGCGTCACATCCGCGACCGCCTGAAACGATCCGTAATAGATGTTGACGCTTTTGAGGTCCAACCGCTTGGCCACCTAATGCTCCTGCCTATGACTTCTTGGGGAGAATTGACTTCTTGGGGCGAATACTTTGGCGATCATCCGGGCTCCCAGATTGATGACGGCAATCAACAGAATGAGGGTCAGCGCGGCACCCCACAACCGGTCAGTGGGAACGGGGTTGACGCCGGCGCCGGCCGATGCCTGGTTGTAGATCATGCCCGGAAGCGAGCCCCTGAAGCCGTGGAAGACGTCGTCAGCCATGGACTGCGAGTACCCGACGAGGATCAGCAGCGGGGCCGTCTCACCCATCACCCGGGCGACCGCCAACATGATTCCGGTGGCGATGCCGGACAGCCCCGTTGGGATCACCACCCGCACAATGGTTTTCCATTTGGGGATGCCCAGCGCGTAACTTGCCTCGCGCAGATCCGCCGGAACGATGCGCAGCATCTCCTCGGTGGCCCGCGCGATCACCGGCAGCATCAACAACACCAACGCCAAGGCCAACGCCAAGCTCGAACGCGAAATGCCCAGCGTAACCGCCCACAGCGCGTAGATGAAAAGAGCCGCGACGATCGACGGCACGCCGCTGAGGATGTCCACCATGAAGGAGATGAGCCTGCCGCAGCGGGTACCGCCGCCGTACTCGACGAGATAGACGGCCACCATGACGCCGATCGGGATGGCGAGCACCGCGCACAGCGATCCCTGGAGCAGCGTGCCGAGGACGGCATCGCCGGCGCCGCTCCCAGCCACAAACGCCGTCATACCCGCCTGCGAATGCGTCCACCATTCGGTGGAGACAACCGCCTTGATGCCCTTGGCGACCACCGAGTACAGCACCAGCAGCAGCGGTGCCAGGGCGACGAGCATCGCCGTCGTCACCAACACGGTCGCCAGGTGGTTCGCGGCCCGGCGGCGCTGGCCCAGCCCCGGGAACGTCCGCGCCTTGAGCGGTCGGTCCAAGATGGAGGTCACCGGCCGCCCTTCCTGCGCCCGGCTCCGGCGACCGCGCAGCGCGCCAGGGCATCGACCAGGAAAGTGAGCAGGAACAGGATCAGCCCGGCGGCAAGGTAAGCACCGGCCCGGTACTCGTTGCCCAGGTCCGCCGCCC
>JAQTVU010000102.1 GCA_028706695.1 Mycobacterium sp. | reverse complement strand
GATTCGCTACGTGAGTATGTCGTCGGCGACGACGTACGCTCGATCGACTGGCGGGCCACCGCCCGGCGCGCCGACGTCGTGGTGCGCACGTGGCGGCCCGAACGCGACCGCCGCGTGCTGATCGTGCTCGACACCGGGCGGACGGCCGCCGGCCGCGTCGGCGTCGACCCGGCCTTGCCCGATGCGCAGGCCGGCCCCGCCGGCTGGCCCCGGCTGGACTGGTCGATGGACGCCGCGCTGCTGTTGGCGGCGCTCGCGTCGCGGGCCGGCGACCACGTCGACTTCCTCGCCCACGACCGGGTGACCCGGGCCGCGGTGTTCGGTGCCTCGCGCACCGAACTGCTCGCCCAACTGGTCGACGCGATGGCCCCCCTGCAGCCGACGCTGGTCGAAACCGACTGGCGTGCGGCGGTTTCGGCCGTCCTACGGCGCGCACGGCGGCGGTCGCTGGTGGTGCTGCTCACCGACCTCAACGCCACCGCGCTCGACGAGGGGCTGCTGCCGGTGCTGGCCGGCCTGTCGGCCAGACATCACCTGGTGGTCGGCGCCGTCGCCGATCCGCGGGTCGACCAGATGGCCGCCGGGCGTGCCGACGCGGCGGCGGTCTACGACGCCGCCGCCGCCGAGCGGTGGCGCAACGAGCGCCGCGCGATCGCCGCGCGGCTGCGCCACGGTGGGGTCGAGGTCGTCGACGCCGTCCCCACCGAGCTCGCGCCGGCCCTCGCCGACCGCTACCTGGCGATCAAGGCGACCGGGCGGTGGTGAGCGGCCCGTCCGGCGTGAGCTGCCCGGCGTGCTGGCGCCCCACTGCGCAGTCGGCGCGGCTCAGCCGGTCGGCACCACGTCGGGGGCGTCGGGGATGTCGCCGGTCTGCCCGGCGTGCACGGCCCGCCGGCCGAAATACCCCACGTAGGACAGGAACGCCAGCTCGGCGACGAGGCCGACGCCGACCCGCACCACCGTCGGCGCCGGGGACGGTGTCACCACCGCCTCGATCAGCCCGGACACCAGCAACACAGCCACCAGCCCGAGGGCGATTGCCGCCACGGCGCGGCCCTGTTCGGCGAGCGCCTGCCCGCGGGGCCGGTCCCCCGGCGAAATCACCGACCAGCCCAGCCGCATCCCCGACGCCCCCGCGAGGAACACCGCCGTCAGCTCCAGCAGCCCGTGCGGGGCCAGCAGGCCCAGCAGGATGCCACCCTTGCCGGCCTGAAACATCAGGCCGGCGATCAGCCCCATGTTGGCGGCGTTCTTGAACAGCACCAGCGGTATCGGCAGGCCCAGCAGCACGGACAGCGCGATGCACTGCGCCGAAACCCAGGAGTTGTTCACCCACACCTGCAGCGCGAACGCCGCGGCGGGGTGGGCGCGGTAATACGACGCGACGTCATGGTTGACCAATTCCTGGATATCGCTTGGCGTCCCGACCGACGACTGCACCTCCGGGTCGCCGGCCACCCACAGCGCGATGGCCACCACGACGGCGAAGAACGCCACCGCCGTGCCCAGCCACCATCGCCACGCGCGGTAGGCGGCCACCGGGAACGACACCGTCCAGAACCGGACGAGGGTGTTGCTCAGCGGTGCGTGGGCGCCGGTCACCGCCGAGCGGGCGCGCGCGACCAAGCCGGAAAGCCGGCCGATCAGCAGCGAATCCGAGGACGCCGAGCGCAGGATCGACAAATGGGTGGACACCCGCTGATACAGCTCGACGAGCTCGTCGACCTCGGGGCCCGACAGCGACCGTCGTCTCTTGATCAACTGCTCGAGCCGGTCCCAGGTGCCGCGATGGGTGAGCACGAAGGCGTCGACGTCCACCCTGGGCAGGGTACCGTTCGGTGGTATGTCGCAGATGGTGACCGGGGACGCCGTGGTGCTCGACGTGCAGATCGCCCAGCTGCCGGTGCGGGCGGTGGGCGCCCTGATCGACATCGCGCTGATGTCGGTCGGTTATGCGCTCGGCCTGATGTTGTGGGCGGCCACCCTGACGCAGTACGACAGCGCGCTGAGCACCGCCGTGCCGATCGTCTTCACGGTGTTGGTAATCGTCGGTTACCCGTTGACGTTCGAAACCGCCACGCGGGGACGCTCGGTGGGCAAGATCGTCATGGGACTACGGGTGGTGGCCGATGACGGCGGCCCGGAACGCTTCCGCCAGGCTCTGTTCCGTGCGCTGGCGTCGGTGGTGGAGATCTGGATGCTGGCCGGCAGCCCGGCCGTCATCTGCAGCATCCTGTCGCCACGCGCAAAACGCCTCGGCGACATCTTCGCCGGCACGGTCGTCGTCAGCGAGCGCGGCCCCCGGCTGAGCCCGCCGCCGGCCATGCCGCCGTCCTTGGCGTGGTGGGCGTCGTCGCTGCAACTGTCGGGCCTCGACCCCGGCCAGGCCGAGGTGGCACGCCAATTCCTTTCCCGGGCACCGCAATTGGATTGCGGGCTGCGCCAGCAGATGGCGTATCGGGTCGCCGGTGAGGTGATGTCGCGCATCGCACCGCCACCCCCACCCGGCGTCCCACCGGAGCTGGTGCTCGCCGCGGTGCTCGCCGAGCGGCACCGCCGGGAGTTGGCGCGGCTCCGCCCGCTGGGCCCGCCGCCCGAACCGCCGTGGGCGTTCGGCCCGCCGGCCGATCCCTGGCCGCAGCGGCAGGGTCCGCCCGCCGGCGCGTTCTCGCCACCCCGCTAACCGCTGACCGCCGCGGCCATGAGCAGGACGTCGGCGACCAGCAGCACCCATCCGCACACCGGGACGACGATGCCGCCACGGCGCTTGGCGGTGAACCACGTCACCACCAGCACCACCAACGCCACCGCGGGCGCACCGTAGAACGCCACACCGAAATCTATGCCGCCGCGGCCCAGGTTCGGGCAACTGCGCCCACTGCAGCCGTCGGTGCTCATCACCGCGCCCAGGGCGAACAGCATCGCCAGCGCCGCACCCGGCACCGTCGTGAGCGCCAGCGCCCAGTTGACCCAGGGCCAGACGTTGCGGTGACTGCCGCCCGTGACCGTGTTCATCGTGCACCACTTACCCACCGCCCCGGAAAACAAACCCGTTGCATCTCCGACTCTGGCGATATATCGTTACGTATCGTTATATATCGTTGTACTGGTGGAGCGCGCCGGTGCGCCCTCCGCCCCGAACGCAAAGGACCACATCTCATGCAGCACCCATTCACGCCCGGCGGCGGCCACCCATTCACGCCCGGCGGCGGCCCGTTCGGCGGCCACCCCGGCTTTGGCTTCGGATCCGGCCCGACGCAGCGGCCCGGCGCCGAGCGGCACACCCGGCAGGCATTCTTCGAGCACCTCCGCGACCACGCCGCCGACCGCAACGGACCGCCCGGGTTCGGCCCGGGGTTCGGCCCGGGCTTGGGAGGCGGCTTCGGGCCCGGGGGCCGGCGCGGTGGCTGGCGGCGCGGCGGACCCGGCCGTGGGCGGCGCGGGGACGTGCGCTCGGCCATCCTGACCCTGCTGGCCGAGCGGCCGATGCACGGCTACGAGATGATTCAGCAGATCGGCGAACGCAGTAACGGCATCTGGCAGCCCAGCCCCGGCTCGGTGTACCCGACGCTGCAGCTGCTGGCCGACGAAGGGCTGATCAGCGCGAGCGAAACCGACCGCAGCAAAAAGCTGTTCGAGCTGACCGACGAGGGCCGCGCGGCGGCCGGCAAGATCGAGACCCCACCGTGGGACGCGATCGCCGAGGGCGCCGACCCGGGCCAGCTCAACCTGCGGACGGCCGTGGGCCAGTTGTACGGGGCCGTCGCGCAGGCCGCGCATGCCGCCACCACCGAACAGCAGCAGCGCATCGTCGACATCGTCAACAACGCCCGCCGGGAGATCTACGGCATCCTCGGCGAGGACTGAGGCCCTCCCCTACGCGAGCGCCGGGCGGGGGCGCTCGCGTAGGCATGGGGCTACGACATGTCGACCCAGTCCAGGCTCCGCTGCACGGCCTTGCGCCAGCCCGCATAGGCGGCCGCGCGCCGGTCTTCGTCCCAGGCCGGCGTCCAGCGCCTGCCCTCCCGCCAGTTGGCGCGCAGCTCGTCGGGGCCCGCCCAGAATCCGGCCGACAGACCGGCCGCGTAGGCGGCGCCCAGCGCGGTGGTCTCGGCCACCACCGGGCGCACCACGTCCACGCCCAGCACGTCGGCCTGGATCTGCATGCACAGGTCGTTTCCGGTGACGCCGCCGTCCACCTTGAGCTCCCCCAGCCGCACACCGGCATCGGCCTGCATGGCGTCCACCACGTCGCGGCTCTGGTAGCAGATCGCCTCCAGCGTCGCGCGCGCCAGATGTGCGCTGGTGCTGAACCGCGACAGCCCCACGATCACCCCGCGGGCATCGGATCGCCAGTACGGGGCAAACAACCCCGAGAACGCCGGCACGAAATACACCCCGCCGTTGTCGGCGACCTGCCGCGCCAGCGCTTCGCTTTGCGCGGCGCCGCCGATGATGCCCAGCTGGTCACGCAGCCATTGCACGGCCGAGCCGGTCACCGCGATCGAACCCTCGAGCGCGTACACGGGTTCGGCGTCCCCGAACTGGTAGCACACGGTGGTCAGCAGGCCGTGCCCGGAGCGCACGATCGCCTCACCGGTGTTGAGCAGCAGGAAATTGCCGGTGCCGTAGGTGTTCTTCGCCTCCCCGGCGGTCAGGCACGCCTGACCCACCATGGCCGCGTGCTGGTCGCCCAGCACGCCGGTGATCGGCACCTGAGCACCGATCGGCCCGCTTTCCAGCGTGACGCCGTAGGGCTGCCGCGGCGACGACGCGCCGATAGTCGGCAGCATCGCCTGCGGCACGTTGAAAAACGACAACAGCTCCTCGTCCCAGTCCAGCGTCTCCAGGTTCATCAACATCGTCCGGCTGGCGTTGGTCACGTCGGTGGCATGCACCCCGCCCCGCGGTCCGCCGGTCAGGTTCCACAACAACCAGGTGTCGGCGGTGCCGAAGAGCGCGTCGCCCTGCTCGGCCGCCGCGCGCAGCCCCTCGACGTTGTCCAGCAGCCACTGCAACTTCCCGCCGGAGAAGTAGGTCGCCGGCGGCAGGCCCGTCTTATGGCGGATCACTTCGCCGCGGCCGTCCCGGTCGAGCGCCGAGGCGATGCGGTCCGTGCGGGTGTCCTGCCAGACGATCGCGTTGTAATACGGGCGCCCGGTGCGCCTGTCCCAGACCAGCGTCGTCTCCCGCTGATTCGTGATCCCCAGCGCGGCAAGGTCTTTCGGCGCCAGATGCGCGGCGTTGAGCACCGTCGTCAGCACCGAGGCGGTGCGCTCCCAGATCTCGACCGGATTGTGCTCCACCCAACCGGCGCGGGGCATGATCTGCTCATGCTCGAGCTGGTGGCAGCCCACCGGGGCACCGTCATGGGCGAAGATCATGCACCGGGTGCTGGTGGTGCCCTGATCGATGGCGGCTATGAATTCGGGGGACGCGGGCAAAAGGTTTCCTCCGGCATGAGCTGCGGCATTGCGGGACGCCGTCCATGATGGTGCCACCGGTCGGCGGATCTGGCAGTTACCCGGCCGGGCTTGCATCGGCGCCGGTGAACCTGTTCCATCGGCGATGTGGGCGAAGAGGTAAAGCGCACCGCGTATGGCCGCGCACATCGGCGGGAGTACCAGCGCAAGATTCGGCTGTGTCTGGACGTCCTGCAGAAGATGCTCGCCCGCTCGCGCTTCGACGCCGACCGCCCGCTGACCGGCATGGAGATCGAGTGCAACCTGGTCGACGCCGCCTACCAGCCCTTCATGGCGAACCGCGAAGTGCTGGAAGCCATCGCCGATCCGGACTACCAACCCGAATTGGGCGCCTACAACATCGAATTCAACGTGCCGCCCCGACCACTGCCCGGACACACCGCCCTCGACCTGGAGGCAGAGGTGCGGGCCAGCCTGAACGATGCCGAAGCCAAGGCCAACTCCAGCGGGGCGCACATCGTGATGATCGGCATTCTGCCCACCCTGATGCCCGAGCATCTCAGCGGCAACTGGATGAGCGAGTCGCTGCGATATGCGGCCCTCAACGACTCGATCTTCAAAGCGCGCGGCGAGGACATCCCGATCAACATCGCCGGCCCGGAGCCGCTGCGCTGGCATGCCGCCTCCATCGCGCCCGAATCCGCTTGCACCAGCACGCAATTGCATCTGCAGCTAGACCCGGCGGATTTCGCCGCCAACTGGAACGCAGCTCAGGTGCTGGCCGGCCCGCAGCTGGCGCTGGGGGCCAATTCGCCGTACTTCTTCGGCCATCACCTGTGGGCGGAGACCCGCATCGAGCTGTTCGCGCAGTCCACCGACACCCGGCCCGAGGCGCTCAAGACCCGGGGCGTGCGGCCGCGGGTCTGGTTCGGCGAACGCTGGATCACCTCGGTCCTCGACCTGTACAACGAGAACGTCCGCTACTTCCCCTCATTGCTGCCGGAGGTCTCCGACGAAGACCCGGTCGACGAGCTGGCCGCCGGACGTTCCCCGCGCCTGTCCGAATTGCGCCTGCACAACGGCACGGTGTACCGCTGGAACCGCCCGGTGTATGACGTGGTCGACGGGCGCCCGCACCTGCGGCTGGAAAACCGCGTGTTGCCGGCCGGGCCGACGGTCGTCGACATGCTGGCCAACTCGGCGTTCTACTACGGCGCGCTGCGCGCCCTGAGCGAGGCCGACGACCCGGTGTGGAACACGATGAGTTTTGCTGCGGCACAAGCCAATTTCCTCGCATCGGCACGCCACGGCATGGACGCAAGGCTGCAGTGGCCCGGTCTCGGCGAGGTGACCGCGCAGCGGCTGGTGCTTGACACGTTGCTGCCCGCCGCCGAGCAGGGCCTGCGGTCCTGGGGCGTCGACGCCGAGGTCCGCGACCGGTTCCTCACCGTCATCGAGGGCCGCGCCGGCACCGGACGCAACGGCGCGAGCTGGCAGGTGTGCACCGTGCGGGCCCTGCAGGACGGCGGGATGAGCAGGTCCGCCGCGCTGGCCGAGATGCTGCGGCGGTACTGCGAGCACATGCACGCCAACGAGCCGGTGCACAGCTGGGGACGCTGACGTACGTTGGGTCGCATGACCTCCGAACAGGTGAACCACGTGATGGACTGGGACAGCGTCTACCGCCAACAGGGACAGTTCGAGGGTCCGCCGCCGTGGAACATCGGCGAGCCGCAGCCGGAACTGGCGGCGCTGCTGGCGGCCGGGAAGTTTCGCAGCGACGTGCTGGACGCCGGTTGCGGGTTTGCCGAGCTGTCCTTGGCGCTGGCCGCCGAGGGCTACACCGTGGTCGGCATCGACCTCACGCCCACCGCCGTCGCGGCGGCCAGCAAGGCGGCCGCCGACCGCGGCCTGACCACGGCCACTTTCGTGCAGGCCGACATCACGTCGTTCGGCGGTTATGACGGCCGGTTCAACACCGTCGTGGACAGCACGCTGTTTCACTCGCTGCCGGTCG
>JAQTVU010000101.1 GCA_028706695.1 Mycobacterium sp. | reverse complement strand
CAAACGAATAGAAATATCGGCTGCGGCCGTAACCGAACTGGTGCAGCGCATCCGGGCTCTTTCGCGCTTGACGTTTGCCGGCCATCAGCAGCAATTCGTTGACGCTGTCGACCACCGAGTGCACCGACTCCGCGAGCATCGCCGAACTTCCGGTCAGCAGGTACCCGGTGAACTTCGCAGCGGCAATCCCGGCGTTGGCGCCGAACGCCACCCCGACGGCCCGGGTTGTACCGTCAGGCGCCATCGCGAAGGCCTACCCGCGGCAACGGGGGTCAAACGAGCGGGTCGGCGACGCGCTGGCGCCAACGCCGTTGGTGGAGCGGCTGTTCAGCGACGCCCCGAGTCCCCGTTCGCGGCGTTTGCGGGCGACCCCGTTTCGCGGCGTCCGCCCGGAGTCTGTCGTTGGCGGGGGGCCACGTCGAGTGCATGCCACGGCGTCGACGAGGCGCGCGGGGGCGTCATAGACGCCGGGCGCGATGCTGCGGCGTCCATGGCGCATCGGGTCGCTGCTCTACCATGGTGTGGCCCAATTCACGATGCCGGCGTGACGCTGCGCCGGGGAACGGTTGCCGACGGTGTGGGACTTCGAAACAGACCCGGAGTATCAGGCGAAGCTGGACTGGGTGGAAAAATTCATGGTCGACGAGCTTGAGCCGCTCGACCTGGTGGCCCTGGACCCGTACGACAAGAAAAACGCCCAGATGATGGCCATCCTGCGGCCGCTGCAGCAGCAGGTGAAGGACCAGGGATTGTGGGCCGCGCACCTGCGCCCCGACCTCGGCGGTCAGGGGTTCGGTCAGGTCAAGCTCGCCCTGCTCAACGAGATCTTGGGGCGCTCGCGCTGGGCACCGTCGGTATTCGGCTGTCAGGCGCCCGACTCGGGCAATGCCGAGATCCTGGCGCTGTTCGGCACCGACGAGCAGAAGGCGCGCTACCTACAGCCGCTGCTGGACGGCGAGATCACCTCCTGCTATTCGATGACCGAGCCGCAGGGCGGCTCGGATCCCGGCAGCTTCGTCACGACCGCGACCCGGGACGGAGGCGACTGGGTCATCAACGGCGAGAAGTGGTTTTCCACCAACGCCAAACACGCGTCGTTCTTCATCGTCATGGCCGTCACCAAACCCGAGGCACGCACCTACGACAAGATGTCGCTGTTCATCGTGCCGGCCGAGACGCCGGGCATCGAGATCGTGCGCAACGTCGGCATGGGGGGCGAATCCTCCGATCGCGCCAGCCATGGTTACATCCGCTACAACGACGTCCGGGTGCCTGCCGATCATGTGCTCGGTGGCGAGGGCCGGGCATTCATGATCGCGCAGACCCGCCTCGGCGGTGGCCGCATCCACCATGCGATGCGCACGATCGCGTTGGCGCGCAGCGCCTTTGACATGATGTGCGAGCGCGCGGTGTCGCGAACGACCCGGCACGGCCGGCTGGCCGATTTCCAGATGACCCAGGAGAAGATCGCCGACAGCTGGATCCAGATCGAGCAGTTCCGGCTGCTGGTGCTTCGCACCGCCTGGCTCATCGACAAGCACCACGACTACCAAAAGGTGCGCCGCGACATCGCGGCGGTGAAGGTCGCCATGCCCCAGGTGTTGCACGATGTCGCTCAGCGGGCCATGCACCTGCATGGCGCCCTCGGGGTATCCGATGAGATGCCGTTCGTCAAGATGATGGTGGCGGCCGAGTCGCTGGGCATCGCCGACGGCGCGACCGAACTGCACAAGATGACGGTGGCCCGCCGGACGCTGCGCGGATACCAGTCGGTGACGACGCCTTTCCCGTCCGCGCACATACCGACCCGGCGCGCCGCGGCGCAGGCCCGGCTGGCCGAACGCCTGGAACACACGATCGCCGAGTTCTGACGGCACGCGGGCGGCCCCGACGCCGCGACGGGTCTCGTGGAGCTCAGCAGATGTAGCGGACGATGCTCTCGGCGACACACGCCGGCTTGGGCGCTCCGTCGATCTCGATGGTGGTCGACAGGGTCGCCTGCACGGCGCCGTTGCCGAGCTCCTCGACGCCGACCAACGACGTCTGCGCACGCACCCGGGAGCCCACCGGCACCGGCGCAGGAAAGCGAACCTTGTTCAGCCCGTAGTTGATCGCCAGCTTGATGCCGTTGATGGCATAGATCTGATGCTGCAGCCGCGGCAGCAGCGCCAGGGTCAGGAAACCGTGGGCGATGGTGGTTCCGAACGGACCCGCGGCAGCCCGCTCCGGGTCTACGTGAATCCACTGGTGGTCGCCGGTGGCGTCGGCGAACAGGTTGACGTCCTCCTGGGTGATGGCCACCCAGTCACTTTGTCCGATGGTCTTTCCCGCGACGGCGCTGAGTTGGGCCACTGAATCGAAGGTGCGCATTCGACGTTCTCCTCGGCTTGGGTGAAAACAATAGCGCCGGATGCGATGGCCCGCCGACGGGGCGCCGCGGGAACGATGCCGTCGCACGGTTTGCCCGCAAGCCGCGTGGGTAGTCGACGATGGATGCAACCGCACCACCGAGGCGAGAGGTCACTTCATGGCCTATGTCACCGCGGACCGTGGGCTTTTCAAGGGCATCCGCCTGCACGTCGACGACACCGGAGATGGCGGCCGGCCGGTCTTGCTGCTCCACCCCTGGCCGCTCTCGGGGGAAGCGTGGTCCTCGCAGGTGCCCGCGCTGCATGACGCCGGCTACCGGGTGATCACCTACGACCGACGGGGTTTCGGTCGCAGCGACAAGCCCCTCACCGGCTACACGACGGACGACCTGGCCAGAGACCTCCACACACTGATCGAGACCCTCGACGTTCACGATGCCACCCTGGTGGGCTGCTCCATGGGCGGCGGTGAAGTGGCGCGCTATGTGTCGTCCTACGGCGCCGACCGAGTGCACAGTGTGGTATTCGCCTCCTCGGTGACGCCGTACATGATGCGGACCGGCGACAACCCGCACGGCCCGCTGCGCAAGACCGACGCGGCCCGGTCAACGGTGGAGTTTCTCAAGGATCCGGAGGGCTTCCTGGACAACGAGATGAACAATTTCTTTTCGGCCAACGGGAAGCTGAGGGTCAGCGATGCGGTACGCACCGATGCTCTCAGGATCGGCAAACAGGCGCGCAAGGAGGCGCTGCTGGCGACGATGGCCGCTTGGGCCGGCACCGACTTCCGCGACGACCTCAAACGGGTGTCGGTGCCGGCACTGGTCATCCACGGTGCAGGGGGGACGCGTCGGTGCCTTTCGAAGGTTCGGCCCCACTGACCCACGCCGCGCTCGACGACAGCCGGTTGTGCGTCATCGCCGACGCTCCACATGGGTGCCACATGAGCCATCCCGACGAATTCAATGCGGCGCTGCTCGACTTCCTGGCGCAGTAGTCCGGCGAGTTTTGCCCGCCCCCGGCGCGGGAACCCCCGGCTGGAACGAGGAGCCGAGGCCGAAAGGATCCGCATGCCGAAAAGCAAGGGCCACAAGGCCGAATCCGACGTCGAGCGCGAGGCCCATCAGTCGCGGTCGCGCGCCGGTAAAGGCGGCGACGGCAGCTATGTCGGACGGACCAATCCCGACGACGCACTCGACGTCGATGAGACCGGGGCTGAAGCCCGCAGCAGGAACACCTAGCGCGCCTGTCAGGCGCGCAGCACTGGCCAGATCGGGTGCACGATTGGCCGATGAGATTGCTGCTCATCGCCGACACCCATGTGCCGCGGCGCGCACCCGATTTGCCGGCCCAAATCTGGAACGAGGTGGCCGCGGCCGATGTCGTCGTGCATGCCGGTGATTGGGTCGCTCCCGAACTGCTGGACGCGCTGGAAGCCCGGGCCGACCGGCTGGTGGCCTGTTGGGGCAACAACGACGGGCCGAAGCTGCGCGCACGGCTGCCGGAGCGCGCCGACGCGGTGCTCGACGGACTGCGGCTCACCGTGGTGCACCAGGCGGGAGCGGCGGCGGGCCGGGAAGCGCGGATGTCGCGCTACTATCCCGACCGCGACCTGCTGGTGTTCGGCCACAGCCACATCCCCTGGGATAGCACCGCCCCGGGCGGTCTGCGGCTGCTCAATCCCGGATCCCCGACCGACCGGCGGCGGCAGCCACGCTGCACATACATGACGGCAACCGTGGAGAAAGGCGCGCTGACCAGCGTGGTGTTGCATGAGGTTGCCGGGCGAGCAGCGCATCCGGCGCCCACCCCGCCCATGAACGCCCAGGCATGAAAGTCCCGACCGGCGCGGCGGCCGGCGCCACGCCCGGTGCCGACGTCGAGACGGCGAACCGGTCCCGACAGCCGATTGACCCGCCCGAAATGATTTCGCCCCGACGCCCAATCGTTAGCCAACCGCGACGTCACCGCCCGGCCGCGACAGACGAACCACGCCCGCCCACTGTGTTTGACTGCCCGGGAACAGATTCGACCGTGTCATGCGGCAGACGAGAGTTGGGATGGGTACAGACCATGAAGTTCGTGGAAAAGTTGCGCGGCGCAGCGGCATGCATGCCGCGCCGGCTGGCTGTCGCGGCTCTGGGAGCTGCCCTGCTATCCGGCCTGGTCGGCGCCGTCGGTGGCTCGGCGACCGCGGGAGCGTTCTCCAAGGCCGGCCTTCCGGTGGAGTACCTGGAGATTCCATCACCGTCGATGGGCCGCGACATCAAGGTTGAGTTCCAAGGGGGCGGACAGCACGGCGTTTACCTGCTCGACGGTCTGCGCGCCCAGGACGACTACAGCGGCTGGGACATCAACACCCCCGCGTTCGAGGAGTTCTACCATTCGGACCTAGCGGTGATCATGCCGGTCGGCGGCCAGTCCAGCTTCTACAGCAACTGGTACCAGCCGTCGTCGGGCAACGGTCAGAACTACACCTACAAGTGGGAGACGTTCCTGACCCAGGAGATGCCGGCCTGGCTGCAGGCCAACCGGAACGTCTCACCTGTGGGCAACGCCGCGGTGGGGCTGTCGATGTCGGGCGGCTCCGCGCTGATCATGGCCGCGTACTACCCGCAGCAGTTTCCCTACGCCGCTTCGCTGTCGGGCTTCCTCAACCCGTCCGAGGGCTGGTGGCCGACGTTGATCGGGTTGGCGATGAACGACTCGGGCGGCTACAGCGCCAACAGCATGTGGGGTCCGTCCACCGATCCGGCGTGGCGGCGCAATGACCCAATGGTCCAGATTCCGCGGCTGGTCGCCAACAACACCCGGATCTGGGTCTACTGCGGTAACGGCACACCCGGCGACCTCGGCGGCGACAACATGCCGGCCAAGTTCCTGGAAGGCCTCACGCTGCGCACCAACCAGCAGTTCCAGAACAATTACCTGGCCGCCGGCGGCCGCAACGGAACGTTCAACTTCCCGACCAATGGCACACACTCGTGGCCGTACTGGAACCAGCAGCTGATGGCGATGAAACCCGACATCCAGCACGTGCTGCTGGCCGGTGATGAGCCGCCCCAGCCGGCCGCCTGAGCCGGCACGCCGACGTCGGCAGCAGCGCACCGGTCAGCGCTGCTGCCGACGCTTTCTGGCCGACTCGGCCGCCACCAGCACGCGGCGGTCCTGATGGAAGTACGTGTACGCGGTGGTCAACGCGCACAAGGCCGTAGCCATCACCAGCATCCAGGTGCCGTTGACCGCCACGCTGATGAAGCCGCCCACCGTGGCGCCCACCACAAAGCCGGCCAGCAGCAGAAAATAACCCAGCCAGTCCGAGGCGCTGCCACCTCCGGCGATGTGGCGTTCGATGCCCTGAGCCATCTTGACGGCCGTGCCGGTCACATAACTCAACGGCACCGACACCTCGCCGTCCTTGACGAACGACGTGTTCAACGCGCCGGTGCCGAAGGCCAGCAGCATCATTGGCGCGAAGTTGAGAAGGTTTTGTGCCCACCCTTCGTCGAAGACGTCGACCACGGTGGCGGCGGCCAAACTCAGGGTTGTCAGCACCGTCGGACCGTGCGGATGATCCACCCAGAAGTAGCGCCGGCACAGCGACGCAATGATCACGCCGGCCACGAACGCCACAATGAGCAGCCCGGCGCTTGCGGCGAGCCAGATTTCGCCGGTAAAATACCCCAGCACGGCGCGTTGGGCGTTGCCGGTGATGAAAACCACGAAGTATCCGGCAGAGTGCGTGAACGAGATCGCGCCCACCATACCGGCCAGCATGGCCAGCACCCACGACAAGCGCGCCTCACTATCGAAGACTTCCCCGGCCACGCCTACATATTTTCAGACGCGCGCCGCGTCCGCACGGCGCGTGTGCATTAGGCGGCGGTCAGCCGGGCGATGGACCGCAGCGGGACGGGCAGCCAGCCGGGCCGGTGGCGGGCTTCGTAGCCCGCCTCGTAGACGGCCTTGTCGAGTTCGTAGGCGCTCAGCAGCTGGGCCGAATCGCGCGGGTCGGTGCCCGCCGCGGCCGCATAGCCCTCGCAGAATGCGGTGCGATTACGCTCGACCCATTCCCGCGCGCGGGCGGCCAGCTGCTTGTCGGTGGACTGGTCCACCAGCGGCCCGTAGGCGGCGTACTCGAAGGAGCGCAGCACCCCGGCCACGTCGCGCAGCGGCGAGTCCGGCGCCCGCCGCTCCTCGAGCGGCTGGCCCGGTTCGCCCTCGAAGTCGATCAGCAACCAGCTTTCGGGGGTGCGCAGCACCTGCCCGAGGTGCAGGTCGCCGTGCACGCGCTGGACGGTGATCGTCTCTCCCGCGAGCTTCTGGAACCGTTCTTCGATCGTCGCCGCATACTCCCGAAGTTCGGGAACCTTCGTCACGGTCGCCGTTAGCCGCGCCAGCACGGTGTCCACCGGGAAAGCCGCCTGCGCCGTTCCCAGGCTCTCGGCCAGGGTCGCGTGCACGGATGCGACGGCTTCCCCGAGCCGGCAAGACTCGCCGGCGAAGTCGCCGCCCACTTCGTGGGCGTACAGGTCGCCCTCCGCGAACAGGTCGCGCACGCTGGCGGTGGCCATCGCCCAGCCCTCGGCGGCGTTGGACGCGAACTCGGTCACCATGCCCAGCGGCCAGGCCGTGTCGGGCGTGCCGTCCGGGCCGCCCATCTCATAGGTGCCGAGCAGCCGCGCCACATGCGGGTTGCCCGCGCGCGCCAGCACCCTGTTGAGTTCGATGTCGGGGTTGACGCCGCTGCTGATGCGGCGGAAAACCTTGAAGATGGCGCTTCGGTCGAAGATCACGCTGGTGTTGCTCTGTTCGGCATCGGAGACGTGCGGCATCGCCTGCAGCGGCAGCTCGACGCCCCGCTCCTTGGCGAATCGCACTTCGGCACCGGAGGAGACGCGAACCGCCGACGAGTCGATGAGCGACAGCAGCAGCCGCGGCGCGTCGACGTCGTACAGGGCGTCGAATCCGGTCCGGTCGCCGGCGGCGCCGATGGTGGCCACGGTGCTGTACTCGGACACCGGGACGGTATCCCACCCGACGATCACCTGGTAGCGCTCCGCGGAACCATCGGCA
>JAQTVU010000100.1 GCA_028706695.1 Mycobacterium sp. | reverse complement strand
CTTCTTGAGCCGCCGGGCCATTGTCTGGGTCTTAGCATTGCGCAATGTTTCGGCCTGGGCCCTGCCGCGGCCTTCCGCCAACGCCTCGGCGAGGTTGGCGAACAGCACCGTCAGCCATAGCCAGACCACGATCAGCCACCCGAACCAGCTCGGTTTGACGATCGCCAGGACGGTGGCCCAACAGGCGCCGACCTCGACGATGAGCATCACCGGATTGCGCCACAGGCTGCGCGGGTCGAGCTTGCGCACCGCCCGCGGCGTCGCCTGCCACAGCATCTTCGGGTCGAGCAAGCCGCCCTGTACCCGCTTGGTGCCGGTGGATGTCGGCTGCGACTGCTCAGCCGAACGGGTGGTTGTCGCCGTCATCAGTGGATTCCTTCTGCGAGAGGCCCGAGCGCCAACATGGGCAGGAACGTAAGGGCGACCAGGATCAGCGTGACCCCGGCGACCATTCCGACGAATTGCGGCCGGTGGGTGGGCAGCGTGCCCGCCGATTCCGGGGTGGCGCCCTGCTTGGCCAGCGACCCGGCCAGGGCGAGCACCAGCACGATCGGCAGGAATCTGCCCAAGACCATGGCCAACCCGATCGCGGTGTTGAACCAGTCGGTGTTTGCGTTGAGGCCCGCGAACGCCGAACCGTTGTTGTTGGCCCCGGAGGTGAACGCATACAGCACCTCCGACAGCCCGTGCGGGCCGGTGTTCAGCATGCTGGCCCGTTCCCCAGGCAGCGCCATCGCGGTCGCGGTGCCGGTCAGCACGATCAGCGGCGTGACCAGAAAATAGCTTGCGGCAAGCTTGATTTCGCGCGGGTTGATTTTCTTGCCGAGATATTCCGGAGTGCGTCCGACCATCAGCCCGGCGATGAACACGGTGATCACGGCCAGGATCAGCATGCCGTACAGGCCGGATCCGACGCCGCCGGGCGCGACCTCGCCGAGCTGCATGTCGAACATCGTCATCATGCCCCCCAGGCTGGTGAGGGAGTCGTGGGTAGTGTCGACCGCACCGGTAGAGGTAAGCGTTGTGGAGTCGGCGAACACCGCCGAGTCGGCGATGCCGAAGCGTTGCTCGGCCCCTTCCATGGCCGCACCGGCCGCAGTCGGAGCGGTGCCGTGATGCTGCAACTGGAACCACAGCGTGAACGTCGCGCTGATCCCGTACAGCGTCGCCATCACCGAGGCGATCGCAAGGCCCTGCTTGGTGCTGCCCACCATGCGGCCGAACGTCCGCGGCAGCGAGAACCCGATCATCAAGATCAGAAAGATCTCCAGCCAGTTGGTCCAGGCGGTCGGATTCTCGAACGGGTGGGCGGAGTTGGCGTTGTAGAAGCCGCCGCCGTTGGTGCCGAGTTCCTTGATGACCTCCTGGCTGGCCACCGGGCCGCCGGTGATGGTCTGCTTGGAGCCGCCCAGGGTGGTCACGACCTGGTCGTTGAGGTGAAAGTTCTGAATTGTGCCGCCCACGACCAGCAGGATTGCTCCGACGGTCGCGATGGGCAGCAGGATGCGCAGCGTGCCGCGGACCAGGTCGACCCAGAAGTTGCCCAGGTCGCCGGTGCGCCTGCGGGCGAAGCCGCGCACCAGCGTGATCGCCACCGCCATGCCGACGGCCGCCGAGACGAAGTTCTGCACGGCCAGCCCGGCCATCTGCACCAGATGGCCCTGCGTGGTCTCGCCGGCGTAGGCCTGCCAGTTGGTGTTGGAGACGAAGCTGACCGCGGTGTTCCACGCCAAAGACGGGGTCATCTTCGTGGCCGGGTCATGCAGGTGCAACGGCAACGTGCCCTGCACGAGCTGGAAGCCGAACAGGAAAAGGATGCTCACCGACGAGAACGCCAAGACGCTGCGGGCGTAGGCGCCCCATGTCTGCTGTGAGCGCGCATTGACACCGATGAGCCGATAGATGCCCCGCTCGACGCTTAGGTCCTTGTCCGAAGTGTAGACGCGGTACATGTAATCCCCGAGGGGGACATGCACCGCCACCAGCGCCGCGACGAGAACGACGACGAAAATGATCCCCGCTGCAGTCGTATTCACTAAAACCTCTCGGGAAACAGCAACGCGCCAACCAGAAACACTGCCAGGAAGATCGACAGCGCCAAGCCGATGATGTTCTCGTAGCTCATAACCGTTCGACCAGCTTCTGCACCAGGCCGAGCACGGCGAACACCGCCACTGTGAGCACGACGAATGCCAACACGCCCATCTTGTCTCCGTTTCCGCGCCAATCACCTGCATACGCAAGGACCTCATCGAGTCGGCCGCAGCGCAGTCCTCGGAGGCAAGGTCAGCTTGAACGTAGCTACAACCGATCAGGTAGTGCCTTTGGTTGACACTTTCCTAACGTGGCCGCGGGGCACATTTACAGGTTCTTTACGGCCTTCCGTGGCCCTGCGATCCAGTCACCAGCAGTTTTTCATGCCGCACCGTCCCGGCGCCGCACCCATCCGCGAACGCAAGGCCAACAATCAACGACACAGAGCCGGGCCGATAAATATCGCGTAAACGGTGCGGGGTGAAGCGTATGGATGCCGTTGGATTCGGAGTCGGTGTCGCAAAGTCCGGCGTACACACAAATCCGTGCGAAACCCCCCGGAACGACGCATCGAATCCGATCCCGCCCGGCCGGCGAATTCGACGTGGTGGTCGCGGCTGGTCGACGGCGCGCACCCGTGGGGATCGTTCGACGCCACGATCAGCCGGTACGGCGTCCGGCGCTACCGGCTGATCATCTATCCGGCCGGGATGACGGCCGCCGATCGGCGGGTGGCACGCCTGTGGCGCGGGTGGCCGCTGGGTGGCGCCGTGCTCGTCGTGTTTGCGGTCATCCTGCTCGGCGACGCGGTCGCCGCCGCCGACACGGTTCTGGCGCTGGCGGTGGCGTGCTACGTGGGCATCGGTGCGATGCTCTTCGTGCGGGGCGGACCGGCCCGGGTGCGGGTCAGGTCCTTGTCGGTCACGCTTTTGCCCCATAGCACCGACGCCAACGAGCAACGCAGGTACACCCAATGGCAAACCCTCGTCGGCCTGCTGATCAAAGCCGACCACATGCTGATGACGGGTGACATCTCACCGGTTGAACACGAAGCCGCCTGGTGGGAAGCCTACAACCGGTTGGGGGTGATCACGTATGCCTGACAGGTTGAGACGCGTCGTCGATCAGCGGGAGCCGCACCCGGAACACCGTCCGGCCATCACCGGACTCGGCGGTCACCGAGCCGTCGTGGGCCTTGACGATCGAGCTGACGATGGTCAGGCCCAGCCCGATCCCTGATCCGTTGGACCTGGACGCGTCCGCGCGGACGAATCGTTCGAACAGCCGGGGCAACAGATCCGGGTCGATGCCCGGTCCGTCGTCGGCAACGGCCAGTTCCGCATGGGGTGCGCCGACGCCGCTGCGGTGGCAGGTGATCGCCGTTGTCACCGTGACACCGGGCGGCGTGTGCACTCGGGCGTTGCCGAGCAAATTGCTGACCAACTGGTGCAGTCGGGCGTGGTCACCGCGGACCCAAACCGGTTGGTCGGGAATCTCTTTGGCCCAGTGGTGGGTGGGTGCCGCGACCGCCGCGTCGTTGACCGCGTCGCTGACCAACTCGGTGAGGTCGACGTCTTCGGTCTGCAGGTCTTGGCCTTCCCCCAGGCGCGAGAGCAGCAGCAGCTCGTCGACGAGCAGCGCCATCCGCTGGGCTTCCGACTCGATGCGGGCCAGCGCGTATTCGGTGGTCGGCGGCAGCGCCGAGGCGTCCTGGCGGGTCAGCTCGGCGTATCCCTGAATCGCCGCCAGCGGCGTGCGGAGCTCGTGGCTGGCGTCGGTGATGAACTGCCGCATCCGCAGATCGGACTCGGTGCGATACGCCAGCGCGCTGTCGACGTTGTCCAGCAGCCGGTTCAGCGTGTTGCCTACGATGCCGACCTCGTTGTCCGGATCGGTGTCCTCTGGCGCCACCCTGACGCTGATCCGCTGGTCGCCGTCGGTGAGGGGCATCGCGGCGACCTCCGCGGCGGTGCCGGCGAGCCGGCGCAGCGGGCGCAGCGTGTATCCGACCACCCAGACGGTGAGCCCCGCGGTCACCGCCAGCGCGGCCGCGACCAGCGCCGCGGTGGTGATCTGTTTGCGGGTGATGATCCGATCGGCGCGTTGCAGCGACAGCCCGACCAGCAGCACGTCAGATCCCTCGGGATGGCTTTGCATCCGGTAGGAGCCCAGGCTGCCGAGTCGTTCCGTGCGGGGCGGCCCGCCGTTCCACGGGTGGCTTTCGATGGCGCGTATCACGTCGCTGGGCGCGGGGCGGGCTTCGGCTTCGGAGAACACCGCCGAGCCGATTACCGCCCCGTTGCGCACCACCGCGATGAGGTTTCCAGGCGTCTGGTCGGTGAATTCCAGCATCGCCTGTGCCAGTGGCGGAGTACCGGCGTGCGCCGACGCGTGGTCGCCGTTGTGGAACCGGGCGTATGAGTTGGTCAGCGCCTCCAGGGATTCGGCGACGTCTTCGTCGTTCATCGCCGTGACGTAGCCGCGCAGGCTGACCACTGAGACGACTCCGACGGCGACCAGCACCACACTGACCACGGCCAGCACGCCCAACAACAGCTGGTGGCGCAAGGAGCGTGGGAGCCACCACGGGGTGTTGCGCTCCCCGGTCATAGCCGAGTCATTGCGGGGTCATTTGGGGGGTCGCAGCATGTATCCGACACCACGGACGGTGTGGATCATCGGCTCTCTGCCGGAATCGATCTTCTTCCTCAAATAGGAGATGTACAGGTCGACGATGCTGGTGCGGCCGGCGAAGTCGTAGTTCCACACCCGGTCGAGGATCTCGCTGCGGCTCAGCACCCGGCGCGGGTTGCGCATGAGGAACCGCAGCAGCTCGAACTCGGTGGAGGAAAGCGACACCGGTGTGCCGCCGCGGGTGACCTCGTGGCTGGCGGTGTCGACGCGCAGGTCACCGACGTTGAGCGCTTCGGCGACCGGCGGAGGCTGCTGTGTGGAGCGGCGCAGCAACCCGCGCAGCCGTGCGACAAGCTCCTCGAGGCTGAACGGCTTGGTCATGTAGTCGTCGGCGCCCGCGGTGAGGCCGGTCACCCGGTCCATGACCGAGTCGCGTGCGGTCAGGAACAGTGTGGGCGTGTAGGCGTCGGACTCGCGGACCCGCTCGAGAATGCGCAGACCGTCCACGTCGGGCAGCATGATGTCGAGCACCAGCACGTCGGGGGTGACCCGGTCGAACATGGCGATGGCTTCGCGTCCGTTATGCGCGATGTCGACGACCCAGCCTTCGTAGTGCAGCGCCATCTTGACCAGGCTGGTCAGCGCGGGCTCATCGTCTACCAACAGCACCCGAATCGGTGATCCGTCCGGGCGGTAGATCCGGGGCAGCTGCCCAAGCACCGCCTGGCGCGGCCGCTGGCCGCCTGCGTGTCCCGACATTGCAGTCATGTCCCCACATCCTCGCAAGCGTCACATGCGATTGTCACACAATTCATAGAAACCTCAAATGTTGGGGTGTTCGGTAGGTCACATCCGGGGCCGCTCAAATATGTGTTTTATATGCGTCGCATCAGCCAGCTTGAGATGACGCGGTCGCCCAAAAATACTGGAATCCATGGTTGTTGATCTGGACGCACCGAACCCTTCACAGGCTAGGCTTACCAATTTGTCGGCGCAAGAACGGATTTCGGCCACGCCCAGATGCGGTCCCGAGGCGAATGTGCTTGGGGATCAACGACAACGCTCTACGGCGGTGGGCGACAACGTCGATGGTCCGCGTTGTTGAGAAATTCTGTGGAAGCCGCCAATTTCGGTAAATCCAAATGTCTTTGGGCAAAGCGGCTGCGATCGCATCGCCCGGGATGCTATCGGCAGGCCCGAGTGCACCGCAGCCCGCGCGATCACGGATGCGCGGCATGGGATCGGACAGCAAACAGCGGTAAGTGAGGGATGGGAATGGATTTCGGGGCGCTACCGCCGGAAGTCAACTCGGGCCGGATGTATATGGGTGCTGGTGCGGGCAGCATGCTGGCGGCCTCGGCGGCATGGGAGTCGCTGGCCGGCGAGCTGCAGAGCGCCGCGGCCGGCTACCAGTCGGCGATCACGACCCTGACCGAAGAATGGCTGGGTCCGACATCGATGTCGATGGCGGCCGCGGTCACGCCCTACGTGTCATGGATGAGGGTCACCGCCGAGCAATGTGAGCTGAGCGCCAACCAGGCCACGGCCGCCGCCGCCGCCTACGAGGCGGCCCATGCGATGACGGTGCCACCGCCGCTGATCGCGGCTAACCGGGCCCGGCTCATGGCGTTGATCGCGACCAATTTCCTGGGGCAGAACACGCCGGCGATCATGGCTACCGAGGCCGAATACAGCGAGATGTGGGCCCAGGATGCCACCGCGATGTACAGCTACGCAGCCAGTTCAGCGGCCGCCTCGTCGTTCAAGACGTTCGCCCCGCCGCCGCAAACGACGAATCCGGGCGGAGTCGCCAGTCGGGCCGGGGCGGTCGCCCGGATGGCGGGCGTCCAGGCCGGTGGGCATGTCCGGGCGGCGTCGGCGCAGGTGATGTCATCGGTGCCGCGCGCCCTGCATACCTTGTCGACGCCCGGTTCGGCATCGGGACTCTCGGGGATGGCGATGGGCAGCGGCGCCTCGGCGGCGTCGGCGGCCACGTCGCCGGCAAGCGCGCTCGGCTCCCTGGGCGGCGCCCCGGGCAAGGCCGCGGCTGGCGCGGTCAAGGGCGCCGCGTCGGGAGGGTCCGCGCCGTCCGGGCTGAACGGGCTGGCGTCGTTCATGGAATCGCCGACGGGTGTGGTACTCGGCACGGGTTCCGGCGTGGCCGGCGACGTGGGCGGCACCATCTCGGACGTCGGTGGCGTGGGCATGGATTTGTTCGGCCTGGGGCTGGACTTCAGCGGCGCGCAGAGTGTGGCCGACGGCGCCGGTGGCGCGCTCGGGGGCGTGGGCCTCATCGGCGACGTCGGCGGCGGCGAAAGCCTGGCCTCCCTGGCAAACGCCGCCCAGACGTCGGCGAGCGTGGGCCACGCCGTCTCGCTCGGCACGTTGTCGGTGCCGCCGGGTTGGGCCAACGCGGTGTCGTCGGTCACTCCGCTGCCCGCGCTCGACGCCAACGTCATGCCGGGCGGCTGGGGTGCCGCGCCGGCCGGCGGCCCCAGCCTCACCGGCACCAAGATGCCGCTGGGCGGCATGGTCGGGCGCGAGTCCGACGGCGCGGTGCAGCGCATCGGATTTCGCACCTCCATGATCCCGCGGTCGCCGGTCGCCGGCTGACCCTGGCCGACCAAGCGCATTCGGAGTTTGGCGACAAACGACGGGGCCGCACACCACGCGGTGTGCGGCCCCGTCTTCCTGGCTGCGGGTCAGGCCCAGCTGGAGCCGACGGCGCTGTCGGTGCTGGCCATGTTGGAACCGGCCGTCTGCACCTTCTGCCCGTGGGCGTTGGCCTGCTCGTAGATCACCTGGAAGTTGCGACCCAACTGGGTGATG
>JAQTVU010000099.1 GCA_028706695.1 Mycobacterium sp. | reverse complement strand
CGTTCACGGCAATTGCCGTATTCGGCGGACGCGGTGCCGAACCTGAAACATGGCTGGCGTTGCGCTGTGGTTTCGGTGTGACTTGCGACGGTGGCGTCAACAAAAACGTAAACTGCGGTTCAAGAAAAAGAATAATACAAAACGGATGAAGAGATTCGGACGTTCGAGGTACCCGGGAAGCGTTTGTCGTCGCGCGTAAACGAGAAGACGCCGCGGCAGATAAGGGCAAGGGATTCGATGACCGCATGAGAAGCCACTTGTACCTGCCGACTTTGCTGGCAGCGGTGATGATGGCGGCGGGCTGCTCGGTGACCGTCGGTGGCGCCGCGCAGCCCGAACGCGCCGTGACGCCGCGATCGCTCAGCGGCCAGACCATCACCCGGGTGCTGCTGGGAAGAAGTGCGCTGTCGCGAATCGTCAAGGAGCCCATGGAAATCGATCCTCATTCTCCGCTGCGCTTCGGGGGTCCCGAAATATTGTGGGGCGACGGGGCATCGGGCTGGTCGGACGACTGCGCCGGGGTCGCTGTGATGCTGCAGCAGGGCGCCTACCGGTCCAGCAACGTCCGACACGTTGCGGTCGAGACGTGGCGGCCTGTCGCCAAGTCCGCGACGGTGAGCAGGGTGAAAGAGGCCGTGGTCAGCCTGCCGACGGCCGCCGACGCCGACGCCCTTTTCGCGAAATTCGCCCGGCAATGGCAAGCGTGCGACGGCAAGACCATGTCTGTGCCGGCCAGGGTGTTCAGGCTCAAATTGAAAGTTTCCGACGTCCAAGTCGACGCTTCATTTCTCGCCGCTGCCACGTCGATCGAGTCGAACTTGCCTGACTCCGGTTTGGCGTCCATTCCGGCGGGGCGCGCCATTGGTGTGCGGGGCAATTGCCTTGTCGAAGTCGAGGTCGACTTTATCGATGCGTCGAACCCGTCGCTGCGCGGATCGAGCGATGCCAACACCGCCGCACTGGACGTCGCGCAGATCATGCGCGATAAGGTGACCGCGCTGAGCTGACGCGGTACGCCGCGGTCACACCTGCTTGTTGGCGATGAGCTCGCCGGACGAGGCGTTGACGCTGACTTTGTGTTCGACGATGTAGGTGTCCCAGACGTCGGCGTCCCATACGGTGATGCCCTTGCTGTCGGTGAGCTTCATCTCGGTGATCGAGCCGTTGGGCACGGCGGCCAGGAACTTGTTCACCGCCGCGCGGTAGTCCAGATGCGCGGCCTGCGCGAGGTCGCGATTTTTTGTTTTTTCCGCATCGCTCTGGTTTTTCGGTGTCGGCCCGACCAGCACGGTGACACCGTCGGAGCCCACGTCCATCGACTGCTCGGTCCCGTCCGGGGTGACGACGTGGACCCGCCACGTTCCGGTCTCTTGGCTTCTGATCAACGTCAGCGTGCCGTTGGGCACCTTCCCGACGGCAAGGGCGCCGACATGCAGCAACGTCTGCGGGTCGGGCGGAGCCGACGGACGTGACCACGACGCGCTCGTCTTGGTCGAGGTCGCCGACGTCGCGGCGGGTTTGCCGCTGTGACCGCACCCGGTCAACGCCACGATCGCCACGATCGCCATGGCCACCACGGGCGGGAAAGCGGTACGAATCCGGCATCGACGCGTCACGGCAGCCACCGGCGCATGGTACCGCAACACCCGCCGCGACGAATCGGCCACCTAACACCGTGGCGACATCATCGACCGTCGACCATCGACCGGCCCGGCAGCCATGCTTTCGGCAAGATGCGGGTCGTGATTACCCGTGCGGCCGGGCGAACTTGGGGGCGTGTTCGGGCAGGGGACCGATTGCGATCAGGTAGGCGGCCAATCGCCGCAAGGCCGGTGATCGGCTCACCGACCGCACGGCCCGGGGCGCGTTTTGTTCGTTGCCGGATACCGCTCCGGCAATCACTTTGGCATGGATTAGGCGTTGTGCCGCCTGCAGAATCACCGTCGGGAACCAGCGACGCGCCTGCACCCTCGCCAGTTGCCGGGTGGACACCCGCCCGTCGCGCAGCGGACCGGCCAGGATGCGTGCGGCGGCCACCGCGTCGGCCACCGCGAGGTTGATGCCGATTCCGCCGACCGGCGACATCGCGTGCGCCGAATCGCCGATGCACAGCAGGCCGCCCACATACCAGCGGTCCAGCCGATCTAGTTGGACATCAAGCAGTTTCACGTCGTCGAAGGAACTGAGCGTGTCCACACGATCGGCCAACCACGGCACCATGCCGGCCAGCGCGCGCCGCAATGCATCGATGCCCCGGCCCCGCATCTCGGTGTCGGTCCCCTTGGGAATGATGTAGGCGACCTGGTAGTAGTCGCCGCGATCGATCACGATCGTCGCGTGCCCGGCGAGCAGCACCCCGGACAGAACCGTGGGATCTCCGGGGCCGCGCGGCAAGCGAAACCACCACACGTCCATGGGCACACCGAAGCGTCGCGGTGTGAGGCCCACCGCCGAGCGCACCGCCGAGCAGCGACCGTCGCAGGCCACCGTGAGTTCCGCGCGCATCTCTTTGGGTTCACCGGACTCGTCCCGGTAGGCGACGCCGACGATGCGGTCGGTGTCGCGGAGCACTCCAACCACCTCGGTGCTCCGCAACAACCGGAAGTCGGGCTCGGCCTCGGCGGCGGTGGCGACCAGCTCCAGGAAATCCCACTGCGGCACCAGGGCAATATGTTGATGCGTGCCCGGCAGTCTGGTCAGATCGAGATCGATCTGCTCATTTCGCACCTCCATGTGGATGGTGTCGATCAAGCGGTGCGGGATCTGGCTGAACCTTGATCCCAGTCCGAGTTCGTCGAGCAGCCGCAAGGTGCTCGCGTGCACCGTGTCGCCGCGGAAGTCGCGCAGGAAGTCCGCATGCTTTTCCATCACCGTGACGTTTACGCCGGCGCGCGCCAGCAGCAGGCCGAGCACCATACCCGCCGGTCCGCCGCCGGCGATGAGACACGTCGTTTCCTCGGCCGGAGACATGCGCCGATCTTGACACATTGGTTTCGGCCGCAACGCGGAATAGGGTGAGGCCGGTGAACGCGTTCCTGAATTGGTGGGATGGCAACGAACTGTGGCTTTCCGGCCTGCCGTTCGTGCTGCAGGCCATGGTGGTGATGCCCGTCGTGCTGGCGGTGGCCTACCTCATGGCCGTGGTGCTGGACGCGCTGCTCGGCAAGGGGATCGAGTTGATGCGCCGCACCCGCCACGTCGACGGGATGCCCGGGTAATCGGTATGCCTCGGTCACACGTGACGTTGATTCTCGTCACGCTGGTGGTACTGGTGATCGTCACCTGGTTGCTGACGCACTGAGCGTCCGTCGACCGATCTGCGCAGTCCCCGTCGGCAGCCGGCCATGCGGGGCTGCGGAACCGGGTTGGTGCCACAGCCGCGCCGGGTCGGTCGGTCAGCTACTCCTGTTCACCCTCGGTCTCGGCGTCGGGCTCACCTTCGGCTCCGTCGTCGTCGTGGGGCGTCCTCGCTTGCCGACAGGGTTTCGTCGTAGACCTCATCACCGGTGCGCTCCCCGGTGATGACGCGTTCCACGTCGGCCAGCTCGTAGCCGTTGGCGACCAGGAAGGCCAGGTACTCCCCGGTGCCGACGCCACGGCGCCAGCCATCACTGCGTCCGGATCGCCAGGCGTCCTTGGGTGTGCGGGCCTCCAACGCGCCGAGCACGACCGCCAAGGTGAGCACCTGGGCGCGTCCGTCACCTGTGGGTGGCAGATCGGTGACCAGCTTGCGTAGCCCTTCCCCTTCGCTCACGCCCAGCAGTTCGGCAGTGAGCCCGGACCCGTGGTAATCGCTGATCAGCGCGGGCTCGCGGATGAGGCAGTCAGCGATGAAGATCGCCGCACCTTTGGGCAGCGTCTTGCGTGCCAGCAGCTTGGTCACGAACTCGCGACGGACTTGCATGGCCGCGTCGCCGAGACGGTTGAGCGCGATGACCTTGCGGCGCTCACGCCGCAGGGTTTCGGCCTGCTCGGCCTGCGCCTTGGCCAGTGCTGCGGCCCGGGCCGCAGCGGCGTCGTCGCCCTCGGTGTCGAGGTCGACCGTGTCACCGTCTGCGGACGAATCGGCGGTGACGGGAGCGGCCCCGGCATTGCGCAGGAACCACGAGTCGACCGTGAATCCGGCGGCGCTGTAGTCGAGGCAGTAGTACGTGGGTACGTACACGATGCCGGCTTCGATGGTGTTGAAGTGGCGCATGCCTTCGGCCGGGGTGGCCTCGGGGTCGTCCTCGGTGTTCCAGTCGATTGTGGACTCATCGACCGCTTCGCCGGTTTCGGTGTCGACCCACGCCTCTTCCTCTTCCACGAGGACCGCCCACAGGGCGGGGTCGGTTACCACGTCGTCGTCGACGCGCTCGCCGTCCGCGCTGCGCAGATACCCAATGTCGACGCACTCGAGATCCCAGCGGGGACGTTCGTCCAATACGGTGAATCCCTTGTCACGCCAGTGGGCTTCGGCCTTCAACTGGGCCTGCCAGCTCGCCTGCTCCTCCCGCAACTGGGCTACCACATGTTCGAACCGCGACGTTCCGGCGGCGCTGGTGAGGCGGTCGAGCGCGCCAGGCAGGTCCTCGAACTCGGTCAGAGCGACAGCCTCAGTCAGGCTGAGCTGGCCGGTGTCGAGTGCGGCCTTGGCCGCATCGGATTTACCCACCGTCTCAACGGCTTTGACGGTGTCCTTCTTGACCGACAGCGCCTTGGCGACCTTGGTCACCGACACACCCGCGTCGAGCAACTGCTGGATGCCATGGGCGCGCTCGGCTTCGGTGATGCCGTCGCGGTGATCGTTTTCGACAATCTGCTGGGCGACGCGGTCGACAAGGTGGGCGGTGTCGTCGCCCTCGGTGAGGGGCCGTACATAGACCGGGACGCTGGTCAGGCCCGCTTCGCGCGCGGCCAGCGTGCGGCGTTGGCCCATACGCACCAAGACTTGGCCGTCGTCGGCGCGCACGGCCACGATCGGTGTGAGGACGCCGTGCTCTTTGATGCTGGCGATGAAATCGGCCTTGAGGTCAGCGACATTTCGGACGTTGGCGTCCACATTAGCGCCCAAAGGAGGTCCAGCGAACGCATACATGGAGCTCAGGATGTTGCGGACACGTTCGCGACATGGTCCTATGAGCTGTGTGGCCAACCAGGGCCGGGTTGGGCTCCTAGTTGTAACACTTCACCAGGTGCAAATCAGGTATCCGCAGGTCATGCCCTCTTTCTTCTCCCACTCCTCCAGATAAGACTCGTTCGCACCTGACGTGCTACCTCTCGGTGACAACAAGGTATGGCTGATAGAGCCTCAGGGGCTTCGTCGACGTGCGGCCGAGCTCTTCCGGTATCCGGGGCGAGTTTGGGCGAGTCGCCTCGGCTCCAAGGATGAGCACCTGCTGCAAGGGTGCGTTCTGGCGCGAGTCTGCCGCCTACCGTCTCGATAGCGAAATTGCCTCGCCGGCAGCAGGGCGCAAAGTAACAAATGGATCTGCGCGGACGCCTGTGGTGGTGGCACTGCGGGAGACTCTGAATGTGCTGACGATCGATGCGAGCGTGATGACGATCTCGGTCGTAGCGAGTCGGGTGCCGATGCATCCGCGCGCACCCAGGCCGAATGGATAGTAGGCGCCTCGCGCGGCGGAAACGTGGGAGTCAGTGAACCAGCGTTCTGGAAGAAAGTGGTCTGGGAGTTCCCAAAGCCGCTCGTCTCGATTCGATAGCCAGGGTGAAACCAGTACGCGGGTTCCATCGGGCAACGGGCTTCCATCGAGCACGACTCCACCGCTTGTGTCGCGGCCGATTACGTAGGCTGGAGGGTATAGCCGGATCACCTCGTGCATCACTGCGACGGTGTTGGGGTGGGTTACGCTGATTTCCGAAGCCGTTGCATCCGGATGTATTGGCCCTTCGGCAGCTATGCGCTCCTGCCAGACTGGAAACTCGCTGAGGATAAGCAGAAGCCAGCTCAGTGCCGAAGAGGTCGTTTCATGTCCGGAGGCCAGAATCGAGACGATTGCGTCTTCGACGCCAGCTGAGGTGATCTCGGCGTTGGATTCGGCTTGCAGGAGCGTTCTCAGCAGACCGCCAGACCCGTGCCTCGCTGAAGCTTGTGAGCTCCCGCGGCTGTGGTGTTGATGAATCTGCGCGGCTGTGCGACGGATCTGAGCATGCGCCTGGGCTGCGGCAGAGTGGTCGGCTCGCCCGATGTCAGCGGCCACCGTGGTTTCAATTGCGTCGGCGACGACCCCGGGCTCGGCAACGTGGCATCCGAGGAATATCTCGCCGACAAGGCGGATGAGGTGTGCGCGAAGTTCCCGATACGGCTCAACGTCATTCGTGCTTGCGGCCCATCGGTGAGTCAACTCATCTGCGGCGGAGACGATCGGCGCGATGTAGCGGTCTACGCTGTCGTGGCTGAACACCTTGGCGTGCAGGCGGTGCTGGACTTCCCATTTGTGGCCACGGCTGGTGAGCATGCCGTCCCCGAACAGCATCTTGGTCCAGCGCTGACCCTCTGAGACCTTGGGAAACTTATCCGCGCGGCGCACGAGAACGTCACGGGCAATGTGCGGGCAGCATGCGATTATGACTCGAGAGCCGTCTCGGTCAATGGTGGCCGTGCATTCCGGGTGGTTTCGCAGCGTAGACAAGTGGTTGAGTAATGCGCCGTCGGTCGGATCGACGGTGAGTTCGGGCGCCAGAAGTGCCTGTGTAGCGGAATTGGTCACGGCGATACCGCAGGAATGTAGAGCGTGTCGGCGGCTCGTAGCTCGTCGGCGAGCTTCGGTAGCGACTCGAGGTCGGACGTGACGAGGTGAGGCGAACCAAGTGGTGTGGCCGCCGACCGGGCTACGGTGACGTGATGCGTTGCGGGATAAAACTTCTGTAAGTAGGTAGCAAGTTCGGCGATGCTCGCCTCGTCGGTCATCTGTTTTTCGTATGTGGTTGTGCCTGTTGCGCCTATCTGCCAAATGAGGCAGGGCACGTCCGGCGCAAGTGTTCGGTGCCGTAACAGAACATCCGTCGCTTCGAATGCTTGCAGACCGCTTTCGCCCGGATCGAACTGCAGGTCGACGAACAGTGTGTCGAACGCAGAAATGCCAGGCAGGACTTTGACTTTCAGGCCGTGTTGCGGAGCCTCTGCCACCAGAAGCGCCGTCGGTCGCACGAACACCCACGGGTGACCGTAGGTGACGAACGCGGCGGGCCGATTGGTCCGGGCTGCCTCGAGAACGATCGACGCCACCTCGGTATATGTCTCACGTCGCGGCTTGCCCTCGCCGTAGTGGTCATCAAGAGAGGTGACGTTCTCATACCGAGCGCCGAGCTGCTCGACGACGTGTTCATCGAAATGGAGGGTGAAGATACTGCGACACGCGCGTAGCGCGGTATCGCATTCGGGCGTTACTAAGGAGTTCATTAGTAGGTTGAGTCATGCGGTGATGTAGGCCAGGTTGGGGTCGCGGAAGAATCCTTCGACTAGGTGCGGAAGTCTTTGTAAGCGGCGCAGTGCATTGCCGGCCTTGGTTTTGAG
>JAQTVU010000098.1 GCA_028706695.1 Mycobacterium sp. | reverse complement strand
TGGCACCCGCCACCCGATCGGCGCGACCACCGACTGGCGCGCACCCACGCCGCGGCACCCGGCACGACGAACCGGGCTCACCTTCGATCCGGCCCCGGCCGCACGGAACAGAACCCCGGTCGGTTTGCGGTAACGGCGCCGGCGCCAGCGGCCGCCCGTTACCCGCGGGCGCTACTTGGCGGTGGACTGCGGCGACATCGTCGTGCCCGTACCCGTCGTGGGAGCCTCAGCCGCACAGCCGGCGGCCAGTTCCGCGAACAACGTGACCAGCACCGCGCCCAGTACCTTCACCGTCCGCATCGCCGTGCCGGTTTTCTTCGCGTGCATCGAAGCGCCTTTCGTTTGCTGAGACGACATCCGTGGGTGTGCGACAACCACGGCCAGCAGATGCTATCGCCATCGCCGAAAGAGCGTGTCGTTTTTGTTTGAAGCGGCGACACGGCCGCCGCCCGCGGCCCACGGAAAGGACGCCGATCCCGGGAAGCCGTAATCCAGCGTCTCACTCGTTGTCGTCTTCATCACACTGCGGCCACCGGAGGCGGGCGGAAATCATTGCGCCGCAACGGTTCGGCGGGCCGGGGAGCGGTGTCCAAGCCGCAGTGAAAGGCACTGTGCGTACGGGATCCGCTGTCCCGCGGTGCCCGGTTTCGGCCGCCGGCGAAGGGCCGGTGCGCGGCATCGCGACCGTTGGCCGCCCAAGTGCTTGCATCGCCGCCGGGCGGGGTCTAGTCTCACATCGTGCGTCTTCCTGAGCGTGCCGTAGTAGCCAGCACCCGCAGCGGGGTCTAATCAGACCGACCCCCGGCTGCGGGTCGGAAGCTATTGCCGTCGGTCGCTCACTCGTCGATCAGAGAAGACCGAAACCATGTCTCTTACCTCCTCGAATATCTCTTCGAGTCCCACCTCCAGTGTTTCGTCGCGTCAGTGCGTCGCCAGCGCCTGGTTCGGCCACCACTTCGGGGCGGCGCTGCCGCGCGGGCTTCGGGAACATGCCGACGCCATCTCCTGGGAGAGCTTCATCGCGACCTACGACCACAGCGGGGGACCGCTGCGGTTGAGGCACTGGGAGTGCGTCGATGGCGACCGGCCCGCCGGGCGGCTCGGCCCGCAGCCGCGCACCTTCCGGGCGGTGATCGCCGTCGGCGACCGCATCAGCACCTCGACCACCGCCGCCAGCGGGCCGATCGCCGCCCTCACCGCGATGCTGCACGAGCGCGGGATCACCATCGAGACGTTGCAGTTCCATCAGATGCGGTCGGACGGCTACACCGCCACGTTCATCCGCGGCACCGACGGCAGCCGAGAGGAATGGGCGATGGGCTGGTCGGAGGACCCGACGCGCTCCGCGCTGCGCGCGGTGATCGCCTGCGCCAACCGGCTGGTGACCTGAACCGGCCGGTCGCCGGGCCGGACCGGCTCCAGCCGGTCAGTTCGAGGTGGTGCTACGCGAAATCGTCGACATCGTAGAGGCGGAGATGCGGGCCGGAACGGCCCACCCCATCAGCGACGACATCCCGACGCTGGTACGAACCCTGGCGGGCACCACCGCGTTGATGCTGAGCGGCGACCCGATCATGGTCGGCCGGGTCGGCGACGTGGACCGCCACGTGCGGGTGCTCGAACGGTTGTGGCTCCATGCGCTCTGGGGCGGTGGGCAGCGGTAACGCGCGCAACCGGCGGTATCGTCGTGGCCATGGCGCAGAAGGCCTCCAGGCGGTATTTCGCGGGGAAGCGGTGCCTGGTCACCGGAGCGGCCAGCGGCATCGGCCGCGCCACCGCGCTGCGGTTGGCCGCCGTGGGCGCCGAGTTGTACCTCACCGACCGCGACGCGGAGGGTCTGGAGCTGACCGTGGCCGACGCCGGCGCGCTCGGCGCGCAGGTGCCCGAGCACCGCGCGCTGGACATCGCCGCGTATGACGACGTCGCGGCTTTCGCCGCCGACATCCACGCCGCTCACCCGAGCATGGACGTCGTGATGAACGTGGCGGGCGTGTCGGTCTGGGGGACCGTCGACCGGCTGACCCATGAGCAGTGGAGCAAGGTGGTCGCGATCAACCTGATGGGCCCGATCCACGTCATCGAGACCTTCGTGCCGCCGATGGTGGCGGCCGGCCGGGGCGGGCACCTGGTCAACGTGTCGTCGGCGGCCGGGCTGGTCGCGTTGCCCTGGCATGCCGCCTACAGTGCCAGCAAGTACGGGTTGCGCGGCTTGTCGGAGGTGTTGCGCTTCGATCTGGCCCGGCACCGCATCGGGGTGTCGGTCGTGGTTCCCGGCGCGGTGAACACCCCGCTGGTCAACACGGTCGAGATCGCCGGGGTCGACCGCGAGGACCCCCGGGTCGCCCGCTGGGTGCGCCGGTTCAGCGGTCACGCCGTCTCACCGGAGAAGGCGGCCGAGAACATCCTGGCCGGGGTCGCCAAGAATCGCTACTTGATCTACACCTCGGCGGACATCCGGGCGCTGTATGCGTTCAAACGCCTGGCATGGTGGCCCTACAGTGTGGCCATGCGCCAGGTCAACATGGTCTTCACCCGCGTGCTGCGCCCCGACCCGGCCCCGTTACCCGGGCGTGAGCAACTCGAAGCGCACCTCGAGTAGGCGCAGCGGCGGTCGGGTTCGAACGTCGGGATCGGTGGTGGCTGGGCCGGCATCGGTCACGTCCCGCACAGTTTGCGCGCCAGCTGCTCCCACGCGGCGCCCAACGTCTCGAGCGTGTGGCGGCCGTCTTCGAGTTCACGTTCGACGTAATCCGCGTCCAACAGCGCCAGCAGCGCCTCGGTCTGGACGTCCAGATCGCCGGTGGTGCCGGCGGCCTGCAGCAGCACCCGAACGTGCGTGCGCAGCACCATGGTGGGCGCGGTGTAACGGCCCTGTGGATGGCGGTTGGCCTCCGACAGCAGCGCGTGGTGGGCATGGGCGAAGCAGATACGCTGGCGGCCGAACGCCACCAGCCGGTCCAGCGGCGCCGCACCGGGTCCCAGGGGCGGCGGCCCGAACAGAAATGCCTGCTGGGCGGCGCGTTCATCCTCGTCGAGCAGCATCATCATCAGCCCGGCCCGGCTGCCGAACCGACGGAACAACGTTCCCTTACCGACGCCCGCGGCGGCCGCGACGGCGTCCATGGTCACCGCGTCGGCGCCGCGGGTGGCCACCAGGCGCCGGGCCGCGTCCAGCAGGACGGCGCGGTTACGCGCCGCGTCGCACCGCTCCCGGGGAGCGGACACCGGTAGCTCGGTCACTGGGCACCTCAACGCCGTCAATAGAACGGACTATAGTCCGATTCGGTCGTGGAAGGATGAAGATCGGGTCGAGCGAAGGGATGCGGCAGTGGCGGCGAACTCCAACATCAAAGTCTTGGCGTTAGTGGGAAGCCTGCGGACGGCGTCGATGAATCGCCAGATCGCCGAGCTGGCGGCGGCCGTCGCCCCGGACGGGGTGACCGTGACCGTGTTCGACGGGCTGGGGGAGTTGCCGTTCTATAACGAGGAGATCGACCCCACGGCCGGCGATGGTCTGGTACGGGCGGGCCTTCCGCGGGCGTCCGCCCCGGTGGTGCGGCTTCGCGCCGCGGCCGCCGACGCCGACGCCGCCCTGGTGGTGACCCCCGAATACAACGGCAGCATTCCGGCAGTGCTGAAGAACGCGATCGACTGGCTGTCCCGCCCGTTCGGCGATGGCGCGTTGAAGGGCAAGCCGCTGGCGGTCATCGGGGGATCGTTCGGCCGTTACGGCGGGGTGTGGGCGCACGACGAGACCCGCAAGTCGTTCGGGATCGCCGGTGCCCGGGTAGTCGATGACCTCAAGCTTTCCGTGCCGTTCCAGACCCTTCACGGCAAGGCCCCCGCCGAGGACGCCGAACTCAGCCGCCAGGTTCGCGACGTGGTCAGCAAGCTCGCCGCCGAGGTGGGCTGAATCCGGCGGCGCCCGGGACCCGCCGCGCGGGCGCGCGGCCACGTGCTCAGTGGCGGACAGCCGAAGCCGCCGGCGGCTTTGCTGGTAGCGGGTTGAGCCGGGTGGATCGCGGCGGGTTGTCGGTGACCGGTGATATACCGACGCGTGGGCCGCTCGCACGGTGGCTGTGACCCGCGACACGCCGTGGTGGCGTCCGCCGCACTGCTTACGACCAGGGAATTTCAGAAATGTTGTTCAGAACATCTTGTATCCGGTGATCCTGTCGGGCACTAGGTGTAGTGTTTTGACCACCGGCAGATCCCTGGACCGCCAGACCCGCCAGGGCATGGTGCGCTCCAGGAACCGGCTTGCAGGTCCGAGGCGAGGTCTTTCGGGCCAGCCCGCCGTAAATCGGGAATCCGGGGGTTTGACGGACCGCTGAACGTGACGCGGATGCAGTACTTGAGTAGTTGCCAGTCCGTACCCAATTTCACCTGCGCAAAGGAGCGGCATTCCATGATCACCGTGTACACCAAGCCGGCGTGCGTGCAATGCACCGCCACCTACAAGGCTCTCGACAGGCAGGGCCTCAGCTACGAGACGGTTGACATCACGCTGGATCGCGAGGCACGCGACTACGTGATGGCGCTCGGTTACCTGCAGGTTCCCGTGGTGGTGACGGGAAGCGACCACTGGTGCGGCTTCCGGCCGGACCGCATCAAGGCGCTCGCCAACGAGGTCCTCAGCGCCTAGCGGGCGGACGACACACAGAAAGACAGCAGAAGCTTGCGGTGCGATGGATAGCGATGGATAGCGATGGATATCCGAGGGCGCAACCTGGTCTATTTCTCCAGCGTGTCGGAGAATACCCACCGCTTCGTGCAGAAGCTGAGCATTCCGGCCACGCGGATACCGCTGCACGGCCACATCCAGGTCGACGACCCGTACGTGCTGGTACTGCCGACGTATGGTGGCGGTCGGCGCAATCCGGATCTTGCCGACAGCGCAGCCGGTGGCGCCGGTGGCTATGTGCCCAAGCAGGTGGTCGCGTTTTTGAACAACGAGCACAACCGGTCGTTGATCCGCGGCGTCATCGCCGCGGGCAACAACAACTTCGGCGCCGAATTCGCCTATGCGGGCAACGTGGTTTCCCGCAAGTGCGGCGTGCCCTACCTGTACCGATTCGAACTGATGGGAACCCCGGACGACGTGGCGGCCGTCCGCGCGGGTCTCGCCGATTTCTGGGCTGACTTCTGGAAGGAACAGACGTGCCACCAACCCTCACTGCAGAGCCTGTAACCCCCGGCGTGCACGTGTTGCCCGGGGAAACGGACTACCACGCGCTCAACGCGATGCTGAATCTGTACGACGCGGACGGCAAGATTCAGTTCGACAAGGACGTGCTCGCGGCGCGCCAGTACTTTCTGCAGCACGTCAACCAAAACACCGTCTTCTTCCACAACCAGGACGAGAAACTCGACTACCTGGTCCGCGAAAACTATTACGAGCATGAGGTTCTCGACCAGTACTCGCGTAACTTCGTCAAGGCGTTGCTGGACCGCGCCTACGCCAAGAAGTTCCGGTTCCCCACGTTTCTCGGTGCGTTCAAGTACTACACCTCCTACACCCTGAAGACCTTCGACGGGAAGCGCTACCTGGAGCGCTTCGAGGACCGCGTCGTCATGGTGGCGCTGACGCTGGCCGCCGGCGACACCGGACTGGCCGAGAAGCTGGTCGACGAGATCGTGGACGGCCGCTTCCAGCCGGCCACGCCGACCTTCCTCAACTCGGGCAAGAAGCAACGCGGGGAACCGGTGAGCTGCTTCCTGCTGCGCATCGAGGACAACATGGAATCGATCGGCCGCTCGATCAACTCCGCGTTGCAGCTGTCCAAGCGCGGTGGGGGAGTGGCGTTGCTGCTGAGCAACATTCGGGAGAACGGCGCGCCGATCAAGAACATCGAGAACCAGTCCTCGGGCGTCATCCCGATCATGAAGCTGCTCGAGGATTCGTTCTCCTACGCCAACCAGCTCGGCGCGCGCCAGAGCGCCGGCGCGGTGTACCTGCACGCCCATCACCCCGACATCTACCGCTTCCTGGACACCAAGCGGGAGAACGCCGACGAGAAGATCCGGATCAAGACGCTGAGCCTGGGCGTGGTGATTCCCGACATCACCTTCGAGTTGGCCAAGAAGAACGAGGACATGTACCTGTTCTCGCCCTACGACGTCGAGCGGTTCTACGGCGTGCCGTTCGCCGACATCTCGGTGACCGAAAAGTACTACGAGATGCTCGACAACCCGCGCATCCGCAAGACCAAGATCAAGGCGCGGGAGTTCTTTCAGACGCTGGCCGAACTGCAATTCGAGTCCGGCTACCCGTACATCATGTTCGAGGACACGGTGAACCGGGCCAATCCCATCGAGGGCAAGATCACGCACTCGAACCTGTGCTCGGAGATCCTGCAAGTCTCCACGCCCTCGTTGTTCAATGAGGATCTTTCGTACGCCCAAGTGGGCAAAGACATTTCATGCAACCTGGGATCGCTGAACATCGCCAAGACGATGGATTCGCCGGACTTCGCGCAGACCATCGAGGTGGCCATCCGCGCGCTGACCGCGGTCAGCGACCAGACCCGCATCGCCTCGGTGCCCTCGATCGAGCAGGGCAACAACGACTCGCACGCCATCGGGCTGGGCCAGATGAACCTGCACGGCTACCTGGCTCGCGAGCGCATCTTCTACGGGTCCGAGGAGGGCCTCGACTTCACCAACATCTACTTCTACACGGTGCTGTATCACGCGTTGCGCGCCTCCAACCGCATCGCGATCGAACGTGGCATGCACTTCAAGGGTTTCGAACGGTCCAAGTACGCGTCGGGGGAGTTCTTCGACAAATACACCGAGCAGGTGTGGGAGCCGCAGACCGAGAAGGTGCGTCAGCTCTTCGCCGATGCCGGCATCCGCATCCCGACCCAGGACGACTGGCTGCGCCTGAAAGCGTCGGTGCAACAACACGGCATCTACAACCAGAACCTGCAGGCGGTGCCGCCAACCGGGTCGATCTCCTACATCAACCATTCGACGAGCTCGATCCACCCCATCGTGTCGAAGGTGGAGATCCGCAAGGAGGGCAAGATCGGCCGGGTCTATTACCCGGCGCCCTACATGACCAACGACAACCTGGAGTATTACCAGGACGCCTACGAGATCGGCTACGAGAAGATCGTCGACACCTATGCGGTGGCCACACAGCATGTGGACCAAGGCCTTTCGCTGACGTTGTTCTTCAAGGACACCGCCACCACCCGCGACGTGAACAAGGCGCAGATCTACGCCTGGCGCAAGGGAATCAAGACGCTCTACTACATCCGGTTACGCCAGATGGCGCTGGAGGGCACTGAGGTCGAAGGCTGCGTGTCCTGCATGCTGTGAACCCGGGGTGGGTCGGTCTGCCCAGGTCAACAGGGTCGGCGCGGTACAGTGCTTGCGTGGTGAGAATCAGCCGGCCTCGCCCGAGCGTCAAGCCAGGGGCCAAGGTCGACGCGCGCAGCGAACGCTGGCGCGAACACCGCACGAAGGTGCGCGGGGAGATCGTCGATGCGGCGTTCCGGGCCATCGACCGCCTGGGCCCGGAGCTGAGTGTGCGGGAGATCGCCGAGGAGGCCGGCACCGCCAAGCCGAAGATCTATCGGCATTTCCAAGACAAGTCTGACCTGTTT
>JAQTVU010000097.1 GCA_028706695.1 Mycobacterium sp. | reverse complement strand
CGACGTGCTGGTGCTGCGCAGCCTGACCAAGACCTGGGCGCTGGCCGGTCTGCGGGTGGGCTATGCCCTCGGCTCACCGCGGATGCTGGCCCGGCTGACCGCCCAGCGTGCACACTGGCCGTTGGGCACGCTGCAGCTGACGGCCATCGCGGCGTGTTGTGCGCCCGAGGCCGTCGCCGAGGCGGCCGAAGCTGCGTCTCGGGTGGCGGCGCTGCGCGCCGAGATGGCGGCCGGTCTGCGATCGGCGGGCGCCGAGGTGGTCGCCGGTTCTGCCCCGTTCGTGCTGTTCCGCCGGCACGACGCCGTTGACCTGCGAAAGATATTGACGGCAAATGGGATAGCGATTCGCCGGTGCGATACCTTTGTCGGCTTGGACGAGACCTATCTGCGGGCGGCGGTGCGCCGGGAGTGGCCCGTGCTGGTGCGGGCGATGTCGAAGGCGAGCAACGGGAGGCCGCGGTGAGCGTGCGACTGGCCGACGTCATCGAGGTGCTGGATGAGGCCTACCCGCGCCGGCTCGCCCAGGCATGGGACTCGGTCGGGCTGGTGTGCGGTGACCCCGGGGAGGAGCTGGGCTCGGTCACCGTCGCGGTCGATGCGACCCCTGCGGTGGTCGAGGAAGTGCCGGCGGGCGGCCTGCTGCTGGCCCACCATCCGTTGCTGCTGCGCGGAGTGGACACCGTGGCCGCCAACACGCCGAAAGGCGCGTTGGTGCACCGCCTGATCCGGACCGGGCGTTCGCTGTTCACCGCGCATACCAACGCCGACTCAGCGTCCCCGGGTGTGTCCGACGCGCTCGCCGCGGCCCTTGGCCTGACCGTCGAGGCCGTGCTGGAGCCGGTAGCGGCCCCGGCCGACGTGGACAAATGGGTCATCTACGTGCCACAGGAGCACGCGGCGGCGGTGCAGGAGGCGGTGTTCGACGCCGGAGCCGGCCACATCGGCGACTATTCACGCTGCAGTTGGAGCGTCGGCGGCGTCGGGCAGTTCCTGCCGCACGAAGGGGCGTCGCCGGCCATCGGTAGCGTCGGCGCCGTCGAGCGGGTGGCCGAGGACAGGGTCGAGGTCGTCGCACCGGCGCGCGTCCGCGCCGCGGTGCTGGCGGCGATGCGCGCCGCGCATCCCTACGAGGAGCCCGCGTTCGACATCCTCCCCCTGGTGCCACCGCCGGGCGACACCGGCCTGGGCCGCGTCGGCACGCTCTCGGAGCCCGAGCCGTTGCGCGTTTTCGTCTCCCACGTCGGGGCGGCGCTGCCGCGGACGTCCTGGGGGGTGCGCGCCGCGGGCGATCCCGAGATGCCGGTGTCGCGGGTTGCCGTGTGCGGCGGGGCCGGTGACTCGCTGCTGGCCGCCGCGGCGGGTGCGGGCGCCCAGGCGTACGTCACCGCCGATCTGCGGCACCATCCGGCCGACGAGCATCGCCGCGCCTCGACGGTAGCCTTGATCGATGTGGCGCATTGGGCCAGCGAATTTCCCTGGTGTGAGCAGGCCGCCACGCTGCTGCGGTCCCGTTTCGGCGCGGCCCTGCCGGTGCGGGTGTGCACCATCCGCACCGACCCGTGGAACCTTGGGGGCGATGCGTCGTGAAAGCTGATGTGGCGCAGCAACGTTCGCTACTAGAGTTATCGAAGCTGGACGCCGAGCTGTCCCGGATCGCCCATCGCGCCGCCCACCTGCCGCAGCAACAGGCGCTGGAGCGGGCGGGGGCCGAACACGACGCCGCCCGTGACCGCTTGGGCGCGGTCCGAATCGCTTTGGAAGACGTCGACGCCCAGGTGGCGCGGTTCGAGTCGGAGATCGAGGCGGTGCGGCAGCGTGCAGACCGCGACCGGTCGTTGCTCTCCTCGGGTGCGACGGACGCCAAACAGCTCTCGGATCTCCAGCACGAGCTGGAGACCCTGCAGCGCCGTCAGGCCAGTCTCGAGGACTCCCTGCTGGAGGTGATGGAGCGCCGCGAGGAGTTGCAGGCGCAGCGGGACGCCGAGCAAGGCGCCGTGGAGTCGCTGCAGGGTGAGCTGGCCGGCGCCCAGCAGGCACTCGACACCGCACGCGCCGAAATCGAGGAAGCCCGCCAACGGCATTCGTCTCGGCGCGAGGCGCTGAGCGCCGCGCTGAGCCCCGAGTTGTCCGCCCTATACGAACGGCAGCGCGCCGGGGGAGGGCCGGGCGCCGGGCCGTTGCTCGGGCGCCGGTGCGGCGCATGCCGGATCGAGATCGACCGCGGAGAGATGTCGCGCATCTCGGCCGCCGCCGAGGATGAGGTGATGCGCTGTCCCGAATGCGGCGCGATCCTGTTGCGGGTCGAGGACTCCCAACAGTGAAGGTGATCGTCGAGGCCGACGGCGGCTCGCGCGGCAATCCCGGGCCGGCCGGGTACGGCGCGGTGGTGCTCAGCGCGGACCGCGCCACCGTGCTCTCCGAGGCCAAGCAGGCCATCGGCCGGGCGACCAACAACGTGGCCGAATACCGCGGGTTGATAGCGGGTTTGGAGGATGCGGCGAAACTGGGCGCCACCGAGGCCGCGGTGTTTCTGGACTCCAAGCTGTTGGTGGAGCAGATGTCGGGGCGGCGGAAAGTCAAGCACCCCGGCCTGATCGAGCTGCACGCCCGGGCCCGCAAACTGGCGTCTAGGTTCGACCGGGTCAGTTACACCTGGGTTCCGCGGCACCGCAACGTCGCCGCCGATCGGCTGGCCAACGAGGCGATGGACGCCGCGGCCGCCGGCGCCGGTGAGGTCTGCGGTCCGCCGGCCAGCGAATCAACGAAAACCGCTGGCTCCCAACCGCTTTCGGCGCCTCGCTGGACCGGAGCGACTGGTACGCCGACCAGGATGCTGTTGCTGCGCCACGGGCAGACGGAGTTGTCGGTGCAACGCCGCTATTCGGGGCGGGGCAACCCGGCGCTGACCGACGTGGGCCGGCGACAGGCCGGGGCCGCGGCACGCTATCTGGCGCGCCGCGGCGGTATCACCGCGGTGTTCTCCTCGCCACTGCAACGCGCCTACGACACCGCCGCGATGGTCGCCAAGGCGCTAGGCCTTGACGTCACCGTCGACGACGCGCTGGTCGAAACCGATTTCGGCGCCTGGGAGGGACTGACCTTCGCCGAGGCCGCCGAACGCGACCCGGACCTGCACCGCCGCTGGCTGCGGGACACCAGCACCACCCCGCCCGGCGGCGAGAGCTTCGAGGCCGTGCTCGACCGTGTGTCACGCACCCGCGAACGGGTCGTCGCCGCCCGCGAGGGGGAGACGGTGCTGATCGTGTCCCACGTGACGCCGATCAAGATGCTGCTGCGGCTGGCGCTGGACGCCGGCCCCGGCGTTCTGTACCGCCTGCACTTGGATCTGGCGTCGCTGAGCATCGCCGATTTCTATGCCGACGGAGGCTCTGCGGTGCGCCTGATGAATCAGACGGGTTATCTGTAGGCCGCGCTGAGCCGTCAGGAAGACAGGGCGGTACACCGGGCCACCGGAGTGCCGACGAACCGTAACCCCTCGCTGGTGTCCACCTGTGGATCGAGGCCGTCCTGGAACAGGATGATGATGTCGGAGCCGCCGAACTGGAAGTAGCCGAACTCTTCCCCCTTGGGCAGGTGTGTTCCCGTCACGGCGGTCAACACCACCGACGACACGTGCGCCATCCCCACCGGTACCACCGCGACGACGCCGATGTCGCCGCAGCCCGACGCGGCCGTGTCGATGGTCAGCACGCCCCGGGTCTGAAAGAATTCGTAGCCGCTGCTGGTGGTGTCCCGCGACTTCAGCTCGTGATCTTCGAGGACGACCTCCAAGAACACCTGTCCGCTGATGGTGAACGATTCCTTGACCTGGCCGGCCACCGGCACGTGGAAACGGTGGTAAGCCGACGGGGGCAACTCGTAATGCACGAACGTGCCGTTCGCGAAACTATCGCTGTATTCGCTGCCTTCCAGGAGTTGCTTGACGTTGCCGTACTTGTGGGTGTTCTTAATGGTGGTGGCCGGGATGTCGGAGTCGGCGTCGATGTCGTAGGCGTGCTCGAAAATGCAGTCGGCCGGCGAGGTGACCACCAGGTTGTTGGTCGGCTCCGTGATCGGACGCAGGCCGCCGTTGAGTTCGCGGGCGATGAATTGATTGAACGTCAACCATCCGCTGGGCATGTTCGGCGCGCCCTGGACCAGCGACTCATGGATGCGATACTCCGGGGCGTTGGCGATGAACGACTGCAGGATCTGCGGGCTGAACGATTCCGTAGAATCCAGGAAACTTCCCCACTGCCGGGCGAAGTCGGTCATCCACCCGCGAAACACCTCGGAATCCTGGGGCGCGTCCCCGCCGACCTTCTGGTTGACCAAAAAGTAGAAATGCGAAAGCCGGTCGTTGACCTCCTGCCCCTGCCGCTGGTCCGGATCCTGGCCCCGCCACACCTGCGCATCCGACTGCCGGGGCACCCAGCGGACGAAGCGTTTCAGGTAGTCCTCATACTGCGCGACGGTCTCCGGCCACTCGAGCGCACAGAATAGATCGCGTCGTAACTCGGTCTGGGCCGACTTCTTGGCCTGCCGCAGCGAACCCTCGAGCTTGCGGGCCAGGCCGTCTTCTTGGTCGAGCACTTCTGTGAGTCTGTGGACGATCGCATCGGCATGGCCCATGCGGCCCCGCCTCCCCGGTGAAGTTTTTCCTTGGACGTTGTTTTTCCTTGGACGTTGTTGTACGGAGGCACCCGTCGGGCACCGACCTAAGCGGCCCGGACGCGCGGCCGGCCCCCACGAGCGGGTAACCGGTCGGGCTCTCCAGGAGCCCCCCCAGCGCTGCCGGGGCTCATCGAGTCGATATCGACACCCGACCTCACAGTGCACTCGAAGCACAGTGCACTCGAAGAGCGCAACGAAATGGCCCGGGATTCGCACCATCCGGTGGAAGCGGGCCAGGGGCGGAAAAGTGGTGGACCGCTGAGTCGGGCGCTTCGGGGGACAATCACTCGCGATCAACGACGAAGCGAACTTGACAGCTTTTATGAACGTTACCCGGGCGGAATCCCACGATTTCCGTATCGGAAACATGGAAGCCGAGGCTACCGAATAATGCATTCCATTCGCCAACTCGCTTGAACTGCCAACCGAAATTCATCTCCACAAGGCCTTGCACGACTGCGTTACCAAAGAAATCAACAAGCGCAAGCACCCGGAACTGGTCACGATGATTTAGCTTATTGAACTGGACGATTTCGGGCTGCCGCGCCGACGATTGAAGCAACTCCGTCGGGACGGCGTAGGTGTCCTCCTCGATAACCAACCGCCGGGCAACTCGCCGTAGATTGGTCAACAGCGGGGTCAGGTCCGTTGCATCAACGTGATGAAGGACGGTTTTGACGATCGCGCTGTCGAACATATCGTCGGCATAGGGTACATCGTGTGGTGATGTCATTTGCTGGAAAGGTAGGCCACAAGCATCCGGGCAACGGTAGTCCATGACATCCGTCGTATAGCAGTCAAAGCCGGCGCGGGCAATGAGAACCGCCAAATGACCGCGCCCGGTGCCGAAGTCGAGAACGGTACTGCCCGTGATGGCGCCGACGAGATTATCAAAATCCTGCACCGGCTTGCGCTGTGATTTATACGATGAATAACCCCTGCTGAACCATGATCCGCTGTCCCCGGCTTTGAAGAATCGTCGATGCACCTCCTCACATGCTCGGTACAGCCCATCGCCACTACGAGCATCCAGCAAGTGATTCCAGGCATTATTCAAGAGGGGCGTCACATCGTCGATATGGTCGGGAAAGTGAGATTTATAACTCTCCTCCAGCAGCGATATTGTGAAATCCAGTGCCGCCGTCCCGTGCCGCAAGATCTCATAAACAAATTGATATTGCTCGTGTTTGATGTCAGTCAACACCCAGACCCCTTCCATAGCCCAACATCCGCGCCATTCCGGCCGAAGTCCAGGCCGCGTCAACCACCAACCGGAACAGGCAACCAAATTGCCGTTTCAGAAGTTCGTCGCATCGTCGGCCAGCCGCATGAGGGTTGGACCTGAAACAGTCAATTAACCCCATGCCGTCAAGCCGGTGCGCCCAAGAACCATCGCGCCCAAGGCATTTTATTGTACTCGTTCGAACCTTATGGATATTTAAATTCCTCAGCGTAAATATTAGCTCGACCAAATATTTTTTGTCGACAGCTATTATACAGGAGCCCAAATTGACGCAATGGGCGAGGCTCCCGGGCTGCTGCTGGCGGGAGAGGCGTTGGAGTGGCGTGGTCACGTGTCGCCCACGCCAGACATCCCAGCCCACATGCATCACCGCGGCACTGAGCCTACGAAGCGGGACCATTCCGGTTCCGGGGCCCTGATGCGGCCGACCGGCCGGCGCACATTCAGCAGCGACGGGCCTGTCCGCCCATCGCACTAAGGTTGCCGTATGGCGATGCTGCACAGCAAGGCGATTCTATTCGACATCGACGGTACCTTGGTCGACACAACGGACACCGTCGAACGAACCTGGGGAGCCTGGGCGAAGGAATACGGCGTCGATTGTCGCGACATTCTCAGGATCTGCCATGGCAGACGCACCGAGGACATTGTCGCACAGTTCGTCGCCCCCCAGCAGCGACTTGTGGCCACGGCTCGCCAACTCGCGCTGCAAGAGCTGGCTGACCTCGACGGTGTGGTCGCTTTACCGGGATCGCGGCGGCTCCTCAATGCGTTGCCGCGTGGTCGATGGGCCGCGGTGACCTCCGGGCCGCGTTCGTTGATGGCTGCACGGCTGGCGGCAGCGGGGCTGCCGGCCCCGGGGTTGCTGATCGGCGCGGAAGATGTCCGGGCCGGCAAGCCAAACCCGGAGAGCTACCTCATGGCGGCCGCGGCGCTGGGCGTCGAGGCGCGACAGTGTCTGGTGGTGGAGGATTCGCCCGCGGGCGTTGGCGCCGGCCGCGCCGCCGGGGCCCGAGTGCTGGCGGTTATGACCACCCACCACGCGAGCGAACTGGCGGACGCCGATGTCGTCGTGGCCGATTTGTCGTGCGTCAGCGCCAACATCACCGGCGGTGGTGTCGACTTGCTGACCGGTTGACGTGCACGGGGTCAGGCGATTCGGCGCGGCAAATCGGGTCGCTCCGAAACGCAGCCCACGCCATCCGCCGCCTTGGTTTCGCCGCCATGGCCTGCGCGATTCGGAAGCATTGATCAGGGCGCGGATCGCCAGCGTCGATGCGGAGGGAGCGTTGGGCGCCATGACCCGCTGGCCGCGGCGCGATGCGGCGTTGTCTGCTTCCGACGCGGGCGTGACGGTACCCCCGGCACGCGGCGGCGCTTGAGCAGCTGTCGGCGCCGCCCGCAACGGCCTGCCAGGTAGATGAAAGATGAAGTGCTTTAGCGGAATCGCCTCGGGTATCCAATCCGCGGTGCGGGACGGCCTCGTGCAAAGCTCGTTGTATGGACGATGATGGCAAGCCAGAAGACGCACAGCAGTTTTGGGAACAGCGCTACAGTTCGAGCGAGCGGGCGTGGAGTGGGCGGGTCAACGCCCAACTCGCCGCGGTGGCCGTCGACCTGCCGGCGGGCCGGGCCCTCGACCTGGGTTGCGGTGAGGGCGCCGGCGCGGCGTGGCTGGCCGAACGGGGCTGGCAGGTCTTGGCCGT
>JAQTVU010000096.1 GCA_028706695.1 Mycobacterium sp. | reverse complement strand
CGATCCCGACGACGCGCGCGTCGGCGGCCTTGGCGAGTTGGCAGGCGACCGAGCCTCCGCGCCGGCCGCCGCGGAGACCACGACCGGCTCCCCCGGCTGCGGCTTGCCGATGTCGCGGAATCCCGACCCATGCGGTGAGCCCGGTCATCCCCAGCGCGCCGAGATAGACGCTCGGAGAGACGCCCTCGGCGACCTCAACCGGCATCAGCGGCGCCGCCGGCGAGGCCGGCGAGGCAACCGCGTACTGCTGCCAGCCGACCAGGCCCTGCACCAGGTGGCCGACCCGGTAGTCGGGGCTGTTGGACACGACCACATCACCGAGGCCGAGCCCACGCATGCCTTCGCCGATCCCGACCGGCGGCAGTAGGTGGGGGTGGCGTCGATCCACATGCGGTTGGTCGGGTCCAGCGAGATCCAGCCGACGCGCACGAGCGCCGCGCCGTCGCCGATCTGGGGCACCGCCTCCTTGCTGAGCTCGAAGGTGTCCACGTCGATGCGTCCGGTGGGGCGCTGGCGCAGCAGAAAGCGGCGGTTTCGTTCGATCATGTGCGAACGCTACCGGCCGCGGTGGATGCGGCACACGCCGCTGGGCCGCGGCCGGTCCACGGTATCCGGTAGGAGAGCACAACTTCAGGTATCGAAGCGCCCAGCGTCACGCCGAAAACCGCCGCCGCTAACGGGCCGGCGAGCGGCCTTCGCGACGGCATAGCTGTCAATTGCTGCATAGCCGCGTCCGGTGGTCGTTTCAATTGGGTTGAGCACCAGGGGATTCGCCGAACCGCGCCAGTATCAGCGTTCCGAGGACGGCGAGGATGAATCCGACGACCACCATCCAGCCGAGCCCGGCGTGGCTACGGTCGCCGAGCCATACCACTCCGACCAGCGCAGGCCCGACCGTTTCCCCGACGACCACGCCGGCCATGGCCGTGGTCACCGATCCGCGACTGAGCGCGGATGTCAGCAACAAAAACGCGGCAGCCCCGCCCGTCACCACCGCGTACAGGCCGGAACCCGTGTACAGAGCGGCCTTGGTGGGATCGAACGTATCGATCAGGCGCACGCCGATCTCGACGACCCCGAAGCCCGCGCCCGCCCCCAAGCCCAGGATGAGAGCCCGTGAGCGGTCGCCTAATCGGCCCGCAGCCACACCCGTGAGGAGTATTGCAGCGACCACGCCCAGCAGCGCCCAGCCCAGGCCGGTCGGGCCGTGCCGCGTACCCTCCGGCCCGGCGGCCAGCCCCAGGACCGTCAGCCCCGCACAGACCACGCCCACGGCTGTCCGCTCCGCCGGTGACAACCGCGCCGACAGCACCCACGCGGCCACGATGGCGGTGACGGCGATCGAGGCGGCCAACGCCGCGGCGACCACGTAGATCGGCACCAAGCGCAGCGCCGCCACCTGCAGCACGAAGCCGAAGCCATCGAGACCGAAGCCCACGACATAGCGCCACTGCCGCGCGGCGCGCAACAGTAGCGCCGCGTCGACGCCCGAGCCGCTACCGCCGTCCACCGAGCGCGTCGCCACCGCCTGCAGCACCGTCGCCGTGCCGTAACAGACCGAACAGCCCAGCGCCAGCAGCAACCCGATCAGCACACACACACCGCTCAACGGCGGGCTAAGATGGGTTGGGCCCATTTGGTCGCAGCGCGCCGACAGGACTCAAATGCCCCTCCTCGTCGACAATTTCATTGTCGGCCACGAGGTGCTCGATTACCCCGTCAATGCGGCTCTTGATATCCGCGCCGGTATGCATCCAGCCGAAGATACGCGCAACCGCGGTGACGAGTTCTGTTCTCGCCGTCCTTCCTGCGTCGCGGAGCAACAGCGTGATGCAGAGGCGAAGTTCACCGGCAGCCACGTGCTCGACTTTTCTGATGACGTCGCTCGGTGTTCTGACTCGATCAAGCGGACGGCCTTTGCGGTCAACGAAGTCACCGTCACGGACGACCATGTCTTCGCTCAACCGGACAGCTCCATCAATGTTTTCGCTGATTTTAGAGCCGATGCGTCCGATGCCCCACGCGTCTCTCAAGCGCTGATGGACGAGAGTCATATGGATCGGTCCTTCGATGTCGGCGATGGCGACCACGGCGTCGGTCATGTGATGGTGGCCGCCGGCCTCGGACGGGTCGATCCACCGCGGCAGCGGCTGCACATGTGCCACCCTGTATTCGGTGGTCCACGAGGGCGTTTTGTAGGTCTCCACTCGGGTGGTCTCGACCATTCGACGTGGCAGCCTGTCGTCGTCAGCGTTGATCCGGCCGTCCGAGGGTGCGTTGATTGCGGCTTCGATTGCGGCACGCAACCGGTCCTCCTCGATTTGCCGGTTTCGATGCCATGCGGTTCCCCAGATCCGGTGAAGCCGCCAGCCGAGTCCGCGGAGAATTTGTTCTCGTAGCCTGTCCCGGTCGCGGGCAGCGGGGGCGGAGTGATATTGGTAGCCATCGCATTCGACGCCAAGAGCAAACTGGCCAGGATATGCGGGATGCCGAATTCCGATGTCGATGCGGAATCCGGCCGCTCCTACTTGCGGTTCGACGGTGTAACCCCATCCGCGGATTGCCTTGATGACGGATACTTCGAAGGGACTGTCGGGGCCGAGTCCGCTGCTGCCCAAGTCGATCGCTAGGGCAGCTTGGCCGCGCTCGGCGTAATCCAGATACGCGCGGAGATATTCGATGTTTTCGTTGCTAGACGGCGGGATGTCGCCAGCGCGCACGGATGCAACCACCTCGACGCGCTGACGGGCGCGCGTAGCCGCGACATTGAGCCGGCGCCATCCTTTGGGCTTGTTCAGCACCCCGAAGGTGGCGGTGATTTTGCCGGCCTCGTCCGGCCCGTAACCGATGGAGAAGATGATGACGTCGCGCTCGTCGCCTTGAACTGATTCCAGCGACTTCACAAAAAAGGCGTTCAGCCGGTCGTCGCCATCGAAGAACCGGTCGAGGTCGCGGCGAGTCTCCCGCGCTTTGTCGATGGCATCGTTAATCGCCTCTGCTTGGGCGATGGAGAACGTCACGACGCCAAGGGTGAGAAGTGGTCGTGTCGTGAAGTGCTCGATGACTCGTTCGGCGACCCGTGCCGCCTCCAGCGGGTTGTCCGCACCGCCCCCGCGGCGGTATACGCCGTGGGCGTGGAAGAACTGCACGCCCACGTCCGGGCCTTCCGATTGCGAGCTGGGGTACGTTATGAGCTTGCCGTCGTAGAATTTATAGTTCGAGAACGCGATGAGGTCTTCATGTCGGCTGCGGTAGTGCCAGTTCAACCGGAGGTCATTGAAGGCTCCGCAACCTTTCGCCAACTCGAGGATGGACTGGAAATCGGCCGTGTCGGTGCCATTTTCATCCAAATCGCTCTCTGCTTCAACGCGTTCGAAGAATGAGGTTGGAGGCAACTGTTTGTCGTCTCCCGCAAGGATCAGCGACCTGCCGCGGTAGATGCAGTTGATGGCATCGCCCGGGGTGACCTGCGACGCTTCGTCAAAAATGACGATGTCGAAGCCCATGTCTGCCGGCAGGTACTGGCTGACGGCCAGCGGTGACATCATGAAGCACGGCTTGATGGCCAACGAGGTGTTGCGGGACCGGGAGATGAGTTCACGCACGGGCAGGTGTCGTGACTTCTTCATTCCCTCACGGCGTATCACTCCCGGTTCGCCGATCTCGGCGACCGAGGGTCTGCGCGTGTTCACTGCGCGGACTATGTCGCTCGTCGCAGCGCGAATGAGTTGGTTGTCGAGCTTGCGGTACTCCTGGACAAGGGCGCTCCGATCGCGCTCCTGTAGGGGCCGGATGCGCGTGTCGTTCTGGATTATGTAGTCGGCCCATGAACGCAGCAGCGCTTTCTCGATTACGCGGGGTACGTGTTCGGCTCCCACGCGCTGTTCGATGCAGAAATCGATGGCGGTATCGAGGCCCTGCTTGGCGAGATCGGCGCGGGCTCTTGTGTACGCAAACCACTCCTCTTGCCCCGTGCTGTCTTCCTGCAAATCACTGATCAGGCTCGCGGCGGTCGAGTAGTCGTCAAGTTCGCTTCTGAGCTCCGCATGCCGATCGAAATGGAAGGCGTCAATGATCCGGTCGGCGGCGGTGGCCCATTTCCCGGCCGCCGCGGCCAAGTGACGAACGGGCCGCGACGCGGTCAGCGCCGCGACTTGGACGTCGGTCAGTGCTCGGCCGGCGACCCCCCGGGTTTCCTGAGCCCACTTCAAGCCGCCGTTGAGGCGGTCCAAATCAGAGTGTGCTCCATCAAAGCAGGCGGCGAATGTGGCCGCGTAGGTAGCCGTCTCGCAGCGCAAGTTCGCATGCGCCTCGGCTGCTGCGCCGCGCAGGGCGAGAATTTCCTCAACTTCGATCAGACTTTGCGCTCGCCCGGTCACCCGGTCGATCGCTGATATGCGTGCCGCCGTCTGTCGCAGGGGCTCCAGTTGGGCACGTAGCCAGTCGATGGACCGGTCAATCGGGTCGAGGACCAATTCTGGTCGGCCGTGCAACGCCGGCGCCGGCGCCAGTGATGATTTCCAACTTCCGAGATCGTGACGGATTTCGTAAATCAGATAGAGATGCGCCGCGTTCGGCTCGCTGGTGCAGATGTACTCGGCGAGGCTGGATGGAACGACTTGCCCCCCAAGTAATCCGAAAATACGACTTGCGACTGCCAAAGCATCGGCGATCGACGCAAAGTCGGTTTCTCGTCCCCGCCAGTAGTTACCAAACCGACCCGCATATTGCGCTACGGCCGTTTCATAGCAGCGGGTGGCATCCGCCCAGCGAACCGCGGCCGGCAGATGGTGAAGGCCTTGTTTGAATTTCGTTCCGGCCGTGAGCAGCCCGGTCAACGCTTTCTTGTCGGCTCGGTAGTCACCGGATAGCTTCTTGAGACCGTGATGCCGGTGTTCAAAGCGGTCACAAAGCTCGGCGACCGGGGCATGCAGCGTGTCGCCGGTAAACATCGGCGTCGCCAACGTTTCGGCGTCGGCAAGCTCGCGCAGACTGGATTCCAGGGCGTCGACGGCGGCGCGAGCGCCGGCCCATGACCTCGCCGTAGTCCATTCGCGCAACGGCCTGTGGCGTGCGTGGACAAGTTCCGCGAGTGCCAGGATCTTGTCGGCGTCGTCGAACGAAACCACATCGGCAAGCCCGAGCTGTCGCGCCATGGCTCGTAACGAGTCGAGTCGATGCGCGAGCCGGATGGCGACTGCTTCGAAACGGTCCGCTGTTTCAGCGCATTCTGCGGCGGTCGCGTGCCCTAGTGTGAGTTGTTGCGGGTCGGGCCGTAAGGGAGGTGGCAGGGGAAGCGACATCGCATCGGGCAGTGCACTCCAGTCCACACCGGCGCGTTGCAAGACGGCGGACTCGGCGCGGCGGATGTCGTTGACGGCGAGGGTCAAGCGGTTTCGGGTGTCTAGAACGGCGCCCCAGTCTTCTGCCATGAGCCAGGAGTCAGGCGCATCTGAGGGGCGGTTCTCATGTTGCTGGTTCACCAGCGACACAATCGTCGTCGCGTCGCTGGGTCTGGTCAATGCGAAGGCGGCGGCCACCTCGCTGTTGCTCTCAACGGTGCCGGCAAGTTCCTCCAATGCCGACTTCGCCTGGTACAGCCGGATTTCGAGAGAGCTGTCGTCGATCACATTTCGCCACAGATAGGACTGTCCCTGAGCGGCTGGCCGCCAGGAGCGCTCCAACTGACTTGTGATTTCCTGGACCGCTCGATATTCGGCCTGGGTGAGGTCCGCCGGCGGCGTTTCCGGCATCGGCGCCGACGGGAATCCGTTCAGTTCGGCGAGCACCCCGAGCACATAGTGCAACGAGAGGTGCAGCGGTTCGCGCAGCTCGTTCATCGCCGCTGCGTAGTCATTGAGCCGGATCCGACGGTCGACGAGGGACGAACGGCTCAGCGCCTCCATACCGGGCGGCGGCAAAGTGATGTTGTCGAGAGCATGCGCGAGCGCGGTCGCGACTTCTTTGCGGCTGGCCTTATGGCTGTGCAACTCCAGCAGGTAGTTCTCCAGGCCGGCGTCGGCCAGGCGGTTGCGGACGACGTCGAGGGCCGCCACCTTCTCCGAAACGAACAGAACCGTGTGCCCCGAATGCAGCAGGGCACCGATCATGTTCGCGATCGTTTGTGACTTCCCGGTTCCCGGAGGACCATCCATGACGAAGCTGCGTCCCGCAATGGCCGCGGCGATCGCGGCGCGCTGCGAGGAATCTGCGTCCAACACCAGCGGGGTGTCTTCCGGCGGGGCGACATGATCGATGTCGGCAGGTTCGAGCGGCTCAAAGATGAATTCGCCACTCTGACTGCTGGGGTCTTTCGTAGCCAGTGCGCGCACCACCGGGTGGTCCAGCACCATCGCTTCGTTCTCCAGAAGATCGCGGAACATCGCCTCCTTGTGGAACGAGAATGTCGATAAGACGATGGTGGGCTCGACAGTCCAGCCTTGTTCGGTCGAAACCGCGTTCCGAATTTGCACCAACAGGTCCATGACGGATAAGTCGGCGACGTCGTCGATGTTCGGGAGTTCGATGCCGAACTCACGCATGCGGAGGCTCAGGCTGGGATTCACGACAACGTCGTCCTGGCCCGGCGCCAGCTCAGGCAGGGTTTTCGGGCCCCGAGAAGCCAGCGCCACGGGAATCAGCAACAACGGGCTGGCCATGCCGGTCCCATCGACATCTTGCCAACGCAACATCCCGAAGGCGAGGTAGAGCACCGACAGTCCCCGGTCGAGCAACTCCGCGTTAGCACGGCGCATCAAGCCGCGGAGAACAGTGCCGAGCTCTTTTTCAGGGCGAGGCGCGTGCAGCACCCTGGCCCGGTCACCCGCTGCGAACGTTCCGAGTTGTGGTACTCGAGACGATGATCCATCCGCGCTTTCGTCCCGCTCCTGGTCCTCGGTACCCATGAATAGCCACTTGCCGCCGGAAAGAAGCCCCGCCAGAATGACATCAGGCTCGGGCGAATCTATGACAACTGCGCCAGATTTCGAGGCTTTGAACTTGATCAGCCGGTTGACACCTGACAGGTTGACCAGACTCTCCCGCCACACACCTAGGGCGGCCGTCAGCTCATTCCGTTCCACGTTTCCCCTGTCTTACATTTGTGCGTTATGGGTGCTCGAGCGAAATGCGCATCCGGTTTGGGTCGCGGTGATTGTTATGCTCCTCGTCGCTTATCCAGTCCACCATCAACCGCTCCCGCAGTGTGACCGGGCTGACGGCGTGTGAATGCGGCCCGAACCGCAGTACAGGACTCTAGGACAAGACACCGACACGAACCCGCGGAATGGGCGAACGCCATAGATCTGAAATCAACGGTTTTCGCCCGAGATTGCCAGCCGGTGGATCTGCAGGCCCGACTCGGTGAGGACCGCGGGCGGCCTTGCTCGCGCCGAGGACGAGCTTGACCGGCAGCCCGGCGGCCGCCATTTGCGAACGCTCGGGGCAAAGATTTGGTCACCTGGGGCGATCATGACGCGTTGGGAGCATAGTTGAGCGCTCGCGAGGTCGCCGACGGCGTGGTCCACTCCGCGGCCGCTGACGGCGCCGCCGACCCGCTGGTGCCCTCGCCGCCGCGCGGGTGGCCGTCTCGCACGGCTCATCGTGCGTCCGGGCGAAAGTCACCTTCGCGGCTTCACCAAGGCCGACGAGGTTCTACATCCACTCCGGCG
>JAQTVU010000095.1 GCA_028706695.1 Mycobacterium sp. | reverse complement strand
GGCCTTCGGTGCCAAGGCTGGCGACTCGGGAGAACTGGGACTGGCGGCTGCTCTCGTAGCTCGTCTTGCATGACGGGCAGAATTCGAGCCGCTCAAAAAATGCCACCGGCATACCGTCGTCGGTAATGGTTCCGAACTCATCGACACGTAATGACCTGGGCAACTTTGGAATTCGGGCCTTCTCGAGAACCTGACCGCCCCCGCTGGAGACTAGCCAATCCTCCGGGACGAGGTCGAGGAGCCCACGGTCGTGTGGATCGGGCCACGGCTGCTCTGTCAGAAGCAACAGACCGTCAGCGTCGGGGTGTTCGACGAGATCGGAATTCGGGATGCGGGGGCTGAAATTTTCGCCCCCGCGCTCCAAGTTGACGACGAGGAATTCGTGGCCGCACTCGCGGCAGAACGCCAACGGGAACAGCGGCTGCCCCGCGGGCCTGTTGGGTGCGCTGCGCTGGTACTGAGTGGTCAGGTAGCGCTTCGCCGGGGGTTCTAGACTGGTGTAGACGGTGTCGCCTTTACCGATGAACTGATGCAGCTTGAAGGCGAACAGCGAGCGGCCCTGCGGGTCGCGGGTACGTGAGCCGGCAAGCAGTAGCTCCTGCAGCTTGTCGCGGCAGACCGCCTCGTCGACCCTGGTCTCGTCGTGCAATGTCGTGGCGGCATCGCTGAGTTTGGACGGCGGGCGTCGCGCGAGCTTGCCCTTATCGTCGGTGTGCAGACCAAAGTGCTGCTCGGTCCAGACTGCCAGTGGATCGGCCTTGAGATCTTCCCACTCTGCTGGCGCCTGTTCTGCCAGCCGGGCCGCCAGCGCTATCGGGTCCGTCTCGCCCATCGTCGCACGGCGGAGCGTTTCCCCGACGATGTTGGCTGCAGGGATCTCGACACCGAAGATCCTTGTTGCCAATTCGGCGACCTGCTGGCGTTGCTCGGCCTTGGTGCCGGGACCGGCGAGGGTCGCGCTGGTACCGATGCACTGGACGTCATGCGAGTTGACGGCGCCACGTAACCGGCGAACGAGCATCGCCACATCGGCGCCCTGTCGGCCGCGATAGGTATGGAGCTCGTCGAGAACCAGGAAGGACAGGTTCGCTGCGCTGCTGATGAGGTTGTTGCGCTCCTTCGGGCGGGTGAGCATCAGTTCCAACATGACGTAGTTGGTCAGCAGGATGTCCGGGGGAGAGGCAAGGGTCTTCTCGCGTTCCTCCCTGTTCTCCTGCCCCGTGTATCGCGCGAAGCTGACCTTGGGGTTCGTCTTGCCGAGGAACTTCTCCAGCTCCTTGAGCTGGCTGTTGGCCAGAGCATTCATCGGATAGACGACGACGGCCCGCACGCCCTTGCCGGAGCCTTCGCGCAGCACCCGGTCGACGATCGGCACGATGTATGACATCGACTTGCCCGAGCCGGTACCGGTGGTGAGTACGTAGGACTCACCACGGTTGGCGATCTCGAAGGCATCGGTCTGATGCCGGTGGAAGGCGATCTCTTTGCCCGTTTGGTCTCGGAAGATGTTGGTCGCTTCGGGGTGGAGAACACCGCTGCCGACCAGTTCGCTGACTGTCCCGCCGGATTCGAACGCCGGATTCAGCGCGAGCCACGGCTCGGGCCAGAGCAGACCGTCGGCGATCTCCTTTTCGACCTTGCTGCGGATCTGGTCGTCTTTGATCTCCAGGAAGCCCTTGACGAAGTTCTCGTAGTCGCCCAACACCTCGTTCAGGACACCGAACGCGTCCATGCGGCGCCCCCTTCCCGACGTCAAGCACCAAACGAAGCTGACATTACTTTGCTGGGCCGACGAGTGAGGGGATTGTCACGGCGACAATTGATCGGGTGCCGCAGAGAGTGCGCAGGGGTGCCCCTGCAAGCCGCGAGTGACACCGGCGGACCGGCGCGGTGTTTTTGCTCCGGAGATCTCCGATCGCACACGCACCTAAAACGCTAACGACAGCAGACCCAATAAGTGGCTAGTAGGCCACACCGTGTGTCGCCCGACGATCCTGAGCCGCCGACACGCCCTAAAGCTGGGGTGACGGTTATTGGGTTAATTATGAAGTAAATTGTGGCCAAGGCGAACCCTCTACTGAAGGATCGAGGATATGGCGATAAGCGATGGACGGAATCGGTCCCTCGAACTGTTTGGCGCAGACGGCCCGTTGATCCGTGACCAGATTCCGGGTCTCTTTGCCAGTTTGCACGCGCGTATGGCCGACGCGCAGGAGGTGTCGGGTCAGATCTCCCGAGGTGTTTATGGACAGATCTGGCGCGGAGCGTTCGAGGAATTGCAGAAGGCATTCGGACGCCTCCAGGGAGCGGCCATGTTCACGCCGGAGGGTGCCAACTATCGCGTCGTGATCGTCAACGGCGTCGCCATCTTTGCCTGGCGTTACTCCCTTGACCACGCCTCGTCAGCGGATACTGCGCGGTTCGCAACTTCAGGCGCACGAGTCGCTTTGCTTGAGCAGACTCGGCCGGAGCTCCCCCAAGAGCTCGACCTGGAGATCGAGCGATCGCACCTCACTGAAGAGGATGTTGAATTTTTGAACAGCCGAGCTGCCAACCTTGCCCAGGTGCTAGCTGACGCGAAATCAACGGTCGTGATCGCATACGCCAGCTCAGTGGACGGGCTGCACTCGCTTGAGTGGGGACTGGTCAGCCACATCGACAAGGAGGGTTACCTCCGCTGGGGCGACTTCCACGAAAAGCTTGACATCGGTGAAGGTCAGCTTGTCGTCGTCGGTACCCACGAGCCCGGTGATTTCGCGTCCGGCGACGTTCCACCGCGCGTCATAGCGTCGAGGGATACCGAGTCTGGCGATGTCTGACGACGCCCAGCTCGACCTTTTCTGTGGCTCGGGTGTAGCCAAATCGTTCGAAGCGTCCCGACTCCGCCAGGCGCGGGCTCTCAAGGCGTGGACGAAAGCTCACTTGGCCAAGGAAGTGGGCGTTTCAGCTGCGCTGATCGGCCAATACGAGGCGCGCGTAACGAAGCCTGGGCCGGACGTTTTGGAGCGCCTCGCGCGGAAACTTGAGGTGCCTGTCAACTTCTTCGCTGCCGGTCGGCCGCTCGCCGAGCTTGATGCCGGGAACGCGCACTTTCGGAGCCTTCGTGCGACGCGCGCAATTGACCGAAGTCGGGCAGCGGCTTATGTCGAGCAGGTCTGGGAGCTCGCCCATGCTCTGGAGAAGCGGGTGCGATTCCCCGACCTCGACATGCCCGAGGTTCCAGACGGCATGAATTCAGTCAGCGCTGCCAAACTGCTTCGACGTCACTGGGGGATTAACTCGGGCCCAGTAAGGCATTTGGCCGCGACCATGGAAAATCGCGGGATCATCGTCACGATCATCGCGTTGAGTCGGGCAGAAGTTGCGACAGTTGATGCATTTTCAACCAGCTGGCTCGGCGAGCGTCCGATAGTCGTGGTGACTCCTGAGCGGTCGAGCACCATCTACAGATACAGGTTCACCTGCGCCCACGAGTTGGGGCACCTGCTGTTACATCGTGACCTCGTTCCCGGCGACGTGCGCCATGAACGAGAAGCAGATCAGTTTGCAGCGGAGTTCCTCACGCCGGCTGAGCAGATTTCACCCCACTTGCCCCGATCAATGGATCTTGCGGCCCTCGACCGCCTTAGCCGAACTTGGGGAGTCTCCATCGAGTCGTTGGTCCGGCGGATGGGCGAACTGCACACCGTCTCTGAGTCGTCGGTTCAACGCGCCTATCGGCGGCTGGGGGTCCTTCAGCCCTTCGCAGCCGCCGAGCCGGTCGCGTCGTACCCCGGCGAATTGCCGATGCTTCTGCAGGAAGCTCAACGAGTTGCCGAGAACGCGGGCTTCTCTATCGTCGACCTCGCTCGTGAATTGCAGTGGAAGCCCGCGCATGTTCGCGAGATGCTCGGGATGCCTGATCCGCGACCGACGCTCTCACTGCTTCGAAGTGTGGAGAGATCGTGAAGAAGGAGGCGAAACTCCTTAGGAATAAAGGTATCTCATCAATTCTTCTCGCGATCGACCACTTCAACAGGGTCTCCGAAGTGGGCCGCAGCGAGGCGGTCTTGATCTTCCTCGATCATTCCTTCGAAATGCTGCTCAAAGCAAGCATTTTGGCAAAGGGAGGCAAGATCCGTGAACGCCGAGAGCCAAACACCATCGGGTTCGACAAGTGTGTTCGACAGGCTCTGTCTGACACGCCGTTCTTGACGGAAGAGCAGGCGCTGGTCCTGCAGGCGATCAACGGCCTTCGGGACGCAGCTCAACATCACCTCTTGGATCTGTCTGAGGGACAGCTCTACTTTCACGCTCAGTCCGGAGTGACGCTCTTTCGCGATGTGTTGAACGACGTCTTCGCGGAGGACCTCGCCAACTCGCTTCCATCCCGCGTCCTTCCGGTGTCGACGATCGTGCCGGTGGACCCCCTGGAAATGTTCGCGACGGAGCTGGACACAGTCAAGCAGCTCCTCGCCCCGGGGAGGCGGCACAGGCCGGAGGCAGAGGCCAAGCTACGTGGCCTGGCGATCATCGATGGCGCACTGCAAGGACAGTTTGTGCAGCCGAGCCAGGCCGAACTCCGAAAGTTGGGGCGGCGGTTGACAGGCGGGGAGAAGTTCGACCAGCTCTTCCCCGGGATCGGTGCGGTGACCTTCCACACAGATGGGGTGGGTCCTTCCTTGAGCCTGCGTATCGCGAAAAAGGAGGGTGTCCCGGTCACCGTTGTGCCCGAGGGCACCCCAGGAGCTGGCGTAATCGCTCTCAAGCGGGTTGACGAACTTGGCTTCTACAACCTCGGGCACAACGAACTCGCAAAGAAGGTTGGGCTGACAGCCAACAAGACGACCGCCGCCATTCGGATACTTGGGATAAAGGACGATCCAGACTGCTACAAGCAAGTCGCGATCGGAAAGGTCAAGTACCAGCGATACTCGCAAAACGCGATCCAGCGGATCAAAGTTCTCCTGAATGGTAAGACAGCCGACGAGATTTGGGCCGAATACCGGGTTCTTCAGGCGTCGGCAAAGAAGTAGACCGTGGCGGATCGCTGCCGGGTGTGGGCGCGGCAGCTGGTACCGTCGTGCGGCGAACATGCTGCGCCGCCACTGCATCAGTGCGCTGCGGCCGATGCGTCGAAATAAGGATTACGCGGGTACGAGGTCAACCGCCCGATACAGACTGGTCACCGGATCGTCGGCACCCTCGATGTGCAGAGTGACATACACGCGGTAGCCGCTGACCTGAGTAACGGTCCCGGTGTATTCCCGGTCGCCGAACACCACGCGGACATGGTCTCCCGCGGAGAGCTCGCCCTTCTTACGCTTCGCCATGGTTTCCACCTCCTGGATTCGTATTCCCGGTTACGTTCCCCAAGTATGCGCTCACGACGGCGTCGAAGCCAGACGCCGCATCGTTCAGCGACCTCCGCCATGCGCGGAATGTACGCAGAGTTAATGGTTGCTGTGCGCGCACGTCGGCGAGTTTTGCCGCATCACTGTGCGCGACAGCGTTGCGAACGTCGTTCAAATTCTCCAAGATGTAGTTCCACCTGGGGCCTCTCGCCCGGTACCGCTGCCTAATATCTGGCCAGAACGTCATGCCGAGGTAGCTGAAATCGTTGCCAATGTTCCCCGGCCCTGCATTGCCGCTGTCGAGCTTCCGGCTGCGAGTGAGCGACGAACGCAGGAGCTGCCGGTGGATGTCGGCACCTTCGACACCGTCAAGATCAGCGATGATCGTTAGCACCGCGTCGTCGTGGAGGTCTCTGCAGAAACCCTGAAACTCGGCAGCAAGGCGCACGAATAGCGCCAGGTTGAGGTGCTCGGTGGCATACTGGCGACCACGCCTCTTCTCGGTCACGCGTTCATGCACGGCTTCAAGGCTGTCCAACGCCGCGCAGCGTTCTGACCGCCAACGTTCTAGCGCGTCAGTGGGCATCCTCGTGAAGATACCGAGATATGGTTAGCTACCCGTTGGCCGGGTCAGCCGAGCTTCTCAGCGACGGCCTCCTCGACGCGCACTACGGAAGTCATCGGCAGGACGAAGTCATACCTGTCGTGGATCGGCAGTCGCACCGGGTCGAGCGTCTCGGGTGCCAGGCTGAGCGGGTGTCGCGCCAGCTCTATCTTGGTGCCCAGCTGCGGCCGGCCGAACGGCGTGTCGACCAACAGGTCGCCGCGCCGACCGTCGTCACCGAGACTTTCAATCGCGAAAGTGAAGCCGTCGACCTCGACGCGGTCGAGAGCTTGCAGAGCGGCGAGCGCCACCTCGTCTTCGGGCGCGGCGAAGTCGAGGTCGGTCGAGAATCGGCCAGCGTTGCCCGCTCTGAACTTTCGCAGCGCGGTGCCGCCCTTGAAAACCAGGCGGCGTGCGAAGAGTCTGGCGTTGTGAAGCAGATGCAACGCGTGATCCTGGGCGATGTCGAGAAGAGCAGCATTGCGTCCACCCCTGGCGCCTTGATAATGGCGCGCGAGATGTCCCTCGGTAATCCGAGTCACAATCCAGTGCCTACGGCGAAGTATCGGTGCAGCAGGGTGTCGTTCACTTTGGTTTCGGCGTCGAAGAAGCCTGCACCGGCGACACGCGGTCCAAGCCAGACCGTCTCAGTCGCTGGGTAAGTGGCGACGATCGCGGCTCGGGCGTCGTCGTTGCCCGCCGACCCGAGAAGGTATGCGGCTCGCTGCGCCGTTGCCCGGGGCCTTATCTCCAGCAACCCAATGACGATGTCGACGTCCACGCGCGTGACGGCATCCGGCAGCCACTGGCCCAGGCCGGCGACGTCCTTGTAGGCCGACGGACGTACCGCAATGCCGACGATGAGTCCTTCGAGGTTCCATGACGGCAATTCGTTGACCGTCGTCAGCCCGGCCTCGGGCAACTCGATGTGGACGTAGCGCCAGTCACCGGCGAGTGCTTTAGGAAAGGCTTGCTCGGCGGGCAGGGCAACGACCTCTTGCTCGGGTAGCCGCTGGGCTAGCCCGAGGAGGGATGCTGCGGTTTCCATGGCCAGCACGCCGCGCCAATCGGGGTCCACGGCGCGCTGCGCGCGGAACTCGATGAAACGGTCCCCGGAGCCGTAGGCACCGCCGCGCGCTCCGGGAAGGAATTCCCAGGTGTGTCGGGTCCGCAGTTGTCCCAGCCAGCCGTCACGCTGGAGTTCGTATGCGAGACGCCGCGTCGCCACCTCATCGCCGTCAAGACCGACTTGGTGCATGACGGTGGCCAGCCGATCTGACGTCACAACCAGGTCGCCGTCGAGTTCGAGCTGCTCGACTACGTCGGCGACCGAGCGTGGGATGACTCGCGCCACTGTCATTCACCGCCTTCCTTTGGTCAATATTAACAAACTACGGGTGTAGATGACAGTTGCTAAACGAGGCGGCGTGTGGAGAACATGCTGTCCATGGGGGCGGTCCGGCACGTTGACGGCGTCAACACGCCGAATCGAAAACCGCAGGTAACGAACTGCACTGAAATCGATCAAACTAGATCGAAGCCGCTGGTAGAGACGTTGATGGACACTGAATCCAGGGGTTCGAGTCCCCTTAGAGCCTAATGAGAACGAGCGGGTCAGTCATCCGGCAGACTCGCCACCGGTAGCGGCCGGCGGGTGAGCACTTTTAAGAGCCAGGATCTTTGAGTCCTAATGGACAGATCGTTGCCCCCGCCGGTTCGCGCGGGAGAAGGGATCGCTGATGGGATGTCGT
>JAQTVU010000094.1:730-7690 GCA_028706695.1 Mycobacterium sp. | reverse complement strand
CGGGGCGGCATGTTGCCGGGCGAAGCACCACCGGGACGCGGCGCACCGGGCCTGGGCGCCCCGGGACGGGGCACCGGGCGCGGGATGGGCCGGTCGACGGGCTGCGCCGAGGAGAACGGGTTGTTGCCGACGCGCGGCGTGCGCATGCCCGGCTTCGGCATCGGGCCGGGGCGCGGGCCGGGCGTCACGCCCGGCTGGGGGGCGGGGCGGCTTGGCGCCTGACCGGACGGCGGGGCCGCCGGCTTGCCCGGGATCGGCTCCGGCGGCGAAACCTGGGCGGCCGGGGCCGGTGCGCTACGCGGTTCGGGTTTGGCGGGTGCGGCGGGTGCGGCGGTCGCTCCTCCGTTGCCGGCGGCCTTGCTGATCGCCCTGTCGAGGGCCTGGTCGAGCGATTTGTCCCGGGCCTTGGCGCGAGCCTTCGCGGGCGCCGGCTTGTCGCCGCCGAAGGACTCGCGCAGCCGGCGGGCGACCGGCGCCTCTACCGTCGACGAAGCGGATTTGACGAATTCGCCCTGTTCGTTCAGCCGGGCGAGCACTTCCTTGCTGGTGACGCCCAGTTCCTTTGCCAACTCGTGTACGCGAGCCTTACCTGCCACTACATCTCCTGTCTATGAGGCGACAGTCGTAGGGCCGCGCCTCGGGTTTAGCTATGAAGCATTGTCATCGGAGCTTCACGGTGTGCTCATGTTCTTAGCTACCTGTTCTGTTTGCCGGGCGGGTCGAGCCCGCATATGTGCTCGACCACCGCGGAGGTGTCCGGTGATCCGGTGATGCGCAGCGCTCTGGTGAAAGCACGCCGCCGAATCGCCTGCTGGAGGCACTGCGGTGCCGGATGCAACCACGCACCCCGCCCCGGCAGGCTCCTCGCCGTGTCAACGATCACCGCGTACTCGCCGTTCCCGGTTGGCGCAGCCACCACGCGAAGCAGTTCGACGGCCAACTCTCGCTTTCGGCATCCGACACACGTCCGCACTGGTCCACCCAGGTGTCTGTGCGCCGAGGCCGAAGGCTCGCGCTGGATCACGGCTCAGTCTAGCGTCACTTCGCCGATGATCTGCACCGCCCGCGGATGCTCGCCGTCGGGCTAGCGATCGTGGGCCATGCCATGGCTGGCCCCGCGCTCGGGCTGGTCTTCTGGATGCGCCGGCGAATCGCCGCGGATGTCGATGCGCCACCCGGTGAGCCGGGCGGCCAGCCGCGCGTTCTGGCCTTCCTTGCCGATGGCCAGCGACAACTGGAAATCGGGCACCACCACCCGGGCGGCGCGGGCGGCCTGGTCGATGATCGACACCGAGACCACCTTGGCCGGCGACAACGCGTTGGCGACGAAGCGGGCCGGGTCATCGTCGTAGTCGATGATGTCGATTTTCTCCCCGGAGAGTTCGCTCATCACATTGCGCACCCGCTGCCCCATCGGGCCGATGCACGCGCCTTTCGCATTGAGGCCGGGAACGTTCGACCAGACCGCGATCTTGGAGCGATGGCCGGCTTCCCGAGCCACCGCCACGATCTCCACCGACCCGTCGGCGATCTCGGGCACCTCCAGGGAAAACAATTTGCGCACCAAATTGGGGTGGGTACGGGACAGCGTGATCAGCGGCTCACGGGAGCCGCGGGTCACACCGACCACATAGCAGCGAAGCCGGTTGCCATGTTCATAGCTCTCGCCGGGGACCTGCTCGGCCGCCGGGATGACCCCCTCGGAGGCCTTGGTCTCGGTGCCGATCCGCACGACGACCAGGCCGCGGGCGTTGGCCCGGCTGTCGCGCTGGATGACTCCCGCGACGATCTCCCCTTCGCGGGTGGAGAACTCGCCGTAGGTGCGCTCGCTCTCGGCGTCCCGGAATCGCTGCAGCATCACCTGGCGCGCGGTGGTGGCCGCGATGCGGCCAAACCCCTCCGGAGTGTCGTCCCACTCGCTGATGACGTTGCCGTCCTCGTCCGTCTCGCGCGCGACCACCCGCACCACACCGGTCTTGCGGTCGATCTCGATCCGCGCGTCGGTCTGATGCCCCTGGGTGTGCCGGTAGGCGGTGAGCAGCGCCGACTTGATGGTCTCGAGCAGCTCGTTGACCGAGATGCCCCGGTCCACTTCGATCGCGTGCAGCGCACCCATGTCGATGTTCATGCTCCGGCCTCCGTCCCAGCGGGCCGCCCCATCGCGGTCGACTCAGCCAACTCCAGCTCGCGCTGCGCTGGCGGCGAAAACTCCACTTGCACGACAGCTTTGGCGATATCCGCGAGCGAAATTTCGCGTAGCGTCCAGCCGCGGCCGACGCGTACCACCAGCGTGACCGCGCCGTCGGCCGTGCGGCCGATGCGGCCGGTCAGCCGTGACCCGTCGGTCAGGGTCATCTCCACTTTGCGGCCGCGGGCGCGGCGGAAGTGTTTTTCGCCGGCCAGCGGGCGGTCGACACCGGGTGAGCTGATCTCGAGGACATACTGGCCCGCGGCACCGTCCCGTCCGTCCAGTAAAGCCGAAGCCGAACGCGAGAGGGTGGCGAGCGTGTCCAGGTCGAGTCCGTCGTCGGCGTCGGCGATCACGGTGATGCGCGGTGGCCGCGCCCGGCTGTCGATGACCACGTCTTCGATCTCGCATCCCGCGCGCGCGAACTCTCCACCGATCAGTTCGATCACCTGCGTCTGGGAAGGTAGCCCGGTGGTCAAGGCGAGCTCCTCATCTTGAATTGTCCGGTCATCGGCGAAGGCCGCCGCCCGGGGCGGTCTCGGCTGGCCCGGCAGAACATCACAGCTGAGGTTCCGCGAGAACCAGCTATCAACGATACGCCAGGTATCGCACATGCCGGCGGGATCGCGTGGTCCCGGCCTTCCATGGTCTGGCCGCGAACCAATGGCAGGATGTTGCTGTGCTCAGCGCAGGACCCGTCACCAGCAGGCGGGGTGTGCTCGCCGGCGGCGCGGCGCTAGCCGCCCTGGGGGCGGTTTCCGCCTGTGGCCGGTCGGCCCCACCCAAGCCCCCCCAGGTCGAGGACCTGTTGGGGCCGTTGGACCAGGCCAGACACGACAGTGCGCTCGCCGGCGCGGCCGCGGCGGGCGTCGGCATCGCACCGCAGGTCGCCGCCGCGCTGATGGTGGTCGCAAACCAGCGTGACGCGCACGCCCGCGCCCTGTCCGCGGAGATCTTCCGGGTGGCGCCCAAGTACACCGCCGCGAACTCGTCGAGCCGGACCACCACCCCCAGCCCGGCCGATGCGGCGGCGTCACCGGCTCCCGCGCCACCGCTGTCAGACGTGGTCGATTCGCTGCGCGCGTCGGCCGAGAGCGCCGGCCGGCTGGTGACGACCGCCTCGGGCTACCGGGCAGGCCTGCTCGCGTCGATCGCCGCCAACTGCACCGCGTCATACACGGTGGCGCTGGTGTCCCCCGGGCCGACACCATGACATCACCCACGCCGCACGTCACGCCGAAACGTTCGCCGGCCGGCCGCAATCCCAAAGACGCCGACAGCGCGGCGCTGTGCGACGCGCTGTCCGTCGAGTACTCGACGGTCTACGGCTACGGCATGGTGTCTGCGCTGTCGCCGCCGGGCGTCAACGACATCGTGGTGGAGGCGCTGAATCAGCACCGGCAGCGCCGCGACGACGTCATCGCGATGCTCAACGCCCGAAAGGTCATCCCTCCGGTGGCCGCCGCCGGTTACCAGCTGCCCATGGTGGTGGCCAGCCCCGCGGATGCGGCCCGGCTGGCCGTGCGGATGGAGAACGACTGCGCGACGGCCTGGCGCGCCGTCGTCGAGCACGCCGAGACCGCCGATGACCGCGCGTTCGGGTCGACGGCGCTGACGCAGAGCGCCGTGATGGCCGCGCGCTGGAACCGGGTGCTCAATGCCTGGCCCATCACGACGGCCTTTCCCGGCGGCAACGACTGAAGCTGGTGAAACGCTTTAAAAGTCGTTCGAAACGCTTTAAGAGTTGATGGCGGCCGCGATGTGGGTGGCCAGTGACTCGCCGGCGGCCAGCTCGCGGGTCTGCCCGCCGAAGCGGTTCCGCAGCTCCACCACACCGGCGGCCCAGCCGCGCCCCACCACGACGATCCAGGGCACGCCCAGCAACGCGGCATCCTTGAATTTGACGCCCGGCGACGCCTGGCGGTCGTCGAGCAGCACCTCGACGCCCAGCCGGTCCAGGTCGGCGGCCAGCGCGGTGGCTCCCGCGCGCGCCTCGGCGTCTTTGTTGGCGATCACCAGATGCACGTCGAACGGCGAGACGGACGACGGCCAGCGCAGGCCCAGCTCGCCGTGGTGCTGCTCGGCGATGACGGCCACCGTCCGCGACACCCCTACGCCGTAGGAGCCCATCGTCAGGCGCACCGGCTTGCCGTCCTCACCGAGCACGTCGACGGCGAAGGCGTCGGTGTATTTGCGGCCCAGCTGAAAGATGTGCGCGATCTCGATGCCGCGCGCCGACACCAGCGGGCCGGCACCGTCGGGCGAGGGATCGCCGTCGCGAACCTCGGCGGCCTCGATGGTGCCGTCAGGGGTGAAATCCCGGCCGGCCACCAGTCCCACGACGTGTTTGCCGGGCCGGTCGGCCCCGGTGATCCAGCTGGTGCCGTCCGCCACTCGCGGGTCGACGAGGTAGCGCACGCCGTTGGCCTGCAAGGCTTTGGGCCCGATGTAGCCCTTCGCCAAAAACGGGTACTTGGCAAAGTCGGCGTCGTCGAGCACGGCGTATTCGGCGGGCTCCAGGGAGGCGCCGAGGCGCTTGTCGTCCACCGCGCGGTCCCCCGGCAGCCCCACGGCCAGCAACTCCCATTCACCCCCGGGCTGGCGGACCTTGAGCATGACGTTCTTCAGCGTGTCGGCGGCGGTGACGGCGCGGCCCAGGCCGGCCGTGTTGGCCCAGTCCACCAGCGTGGCGATGGTAGGAGTGTCACCGGTGTCATAGACCTTGGCCTCCGGCAGGCCGGCCACGACCTCCGCGGGTCGGGCCTCCGGGCGCACGGTTACGACGGCTTCGACGTTGGCCGCGTAACCCGATTCCAGGCATCGCACGAAAGTGTCCTCCCCGACCGGGCTCTCGGCCAGGAATTCTTCCGAGGCGCTGCCGCCCATGGCTCCCGACGTCGCGGACACGATGACGTAGCGCACCTGCAGCCGGGCGAAGATGCGCTGATAGGCCTCGCGGTGCGCCTGGTAGGCGGCCCTGAGCCCGGCGTCGTCGATGTCGAAGGAGTAGGAGTCCTTCATCAGGAATTCCCGAACGCGCAGGACTCCCGCCCGCGGCCGCGCCTCGTCGCGGTATTTGTTCTGGATCTGGTAGAGCACCAGCGGAAAATCCTTGTACGAGCTGTATTCGCCCTTGACGGTCAGGGTGAAGAGTTCTTCGTGCGTGGGGCCCAGCAGGTAGTCATTGCCGCGGCGGTCCCGCAGGCGGAAGACACCCTCGCCGTATTCGGTCCAGCGGTTCGTCGTCTCGTACGGTGCGCGAGGCACCAGGGCGGGGAAGAGGATTTCCTGGCCGCCGATCGCGTTCATCTCCTCGCGGACGATTTGTTCGATCTTGCGCAGCACCCGCAGCCCTAGCGGCAGCCAGCTATACAGCCCGGGCGCCACGGGACGGATGTAGCCGGCGCGGATCAGCAGCTTGTGGCTGGGCACTTCGGCGTCGGCGGGATCATCACGCAGGGTGCGCAGGAACAGCTCGGACATGCGGGTGATCACAGCGAGCCAGCCTAGTGGCGGATCACCCCCGGCGACGATGCGGGCCATGCGGTGGCCCGGAGCGGAGCCGGGCAATCCGGTCACCCCCGGGGACCCCGGCGACCTCCGGCCACCCCCGGCGATGATGCGGGCCGCCCATGCTCAAAACAGCGTCCCGCAATACGGGCTGCGTTGGGTGGTGAAGGTGGCATCGAGCTCCAGTAACGCGCCACTGGTCAGTTCGGTGATGCGGTCCGCCTGGTGCAGTTCCCAGGCGCGATGCGCGCCCATGTAGATCGATCCCAGATCGCCCAGCCCGATCTTGATGTCCGCGGGTCCGTCGTGCGGCGTGCAGGTGCCGGCGCCGTCGCGGGTCTGCAGCCGAAATCGTCCGCCCGCCACCCCGAGCGGGTCCGTGACCTCTAAGACGATGTCGGCGTCAGCTCGGTAGCTCCGCGCCGGGAGCACGTCGGGCACGCTCATGATGCGCATCCAGAGGAAGTCGTTTACCCGGATGGTTTGCGCTGCTAGCTGGTCCTTGAGCTTGAGCGGGAGCGGATCATCGAGCGGCGTCTCAATAACGCTGTTGTCGAACATCTTCAGGCTCAGCAGTATTGACAGCAGGTCAGTGTGCGCTTGGGGGGTGATCGGGCAGAAATCCTGCACGATCAGATTGCCGAAGGGCCGGCGAAACGCGTGCGGTGAGACCCCGATCGCACGGTAGGTCAGAAAGCCATCGGGATGAACGACGAAATTCAGCGCCGACCCGTTGTCCCGCTGGGTCACCCGGTCTTCCAGCACGTCGGCCCACCAGGCCTGGCTGCGGCTCAACGCCCCCGGCGTCACCGCACACCAGCGGTCATAGAGCGCGGGCAGCTGCTGCTTCGCTTCAGCGGCCCCGATTACCCGCGCCCGGTTCCGGTCGGGCTTGGCGCGCAGGTCGGTGAAGCGGGGCTCGAGGTTGTAGGTCCGCGCGTAGCTGGCCACGCCGGCGCCCAGGATCTCGTACACCGTCGGCTGGGTCGGGACACCGCACAGGATTGGGTAGCCGCGTTCCTGCAGAATCCCGAAACCCCGGATGCTGAGCTGCTGCCAGACTCCTCGGCCCAGATGCGTCGGAGCGACGGCGATCATCGCCAGCCACGCCGCCTTCAACGTCGCCCCACCGGGGACGGTGAGCCGCAATTTATAGCACAGCGAGGTGCCGACCACGGCCGGTCTGGGCGGGTCGGAGACGTCCTCGGCGACCAGGATGTCTTCGAGGTCGACGCGGCGCTTCCCGGGTTCAACGTCGGCCG
>JAQTVU010000094.1:0-720 GCA_028706695.1 Mycobacterium sp. | reverse complement strand
TAGCAGCTCAATCGCTCTGAATACACTGACCCGCCCCGGACGGCCGGTCAATCGCCGCATGGACCGGAAGGCCTGCGGAGCTGTCGCTCCGCGACGACTGTCACGGGCCTGTCGCCGGGCGGCAGGGCAAACTGGACTAACGCAGGACTAAAGCCGGACTAAAGCAGCACTAAAGCTCCCCGGCGTCCACCGCTTCCTTGACCTCTTGCGCGTGGGCGACCTGGGCGGGGGTGTAGCCGATCAACACGGCCGCTCCGCCGACGATGACCGCCGCTCCGGCCACCCACAGCAGGCCGTAGGTGTAGCCGTGGTCGAGCGCACGCAGCTGCGCGTCGTTCATGTACGTCACCGGGCCGGTGGTGCCACCTAGGTACAAGGTGCGCGAGGTGATCACGGCCTGGATGACGGCCAGCACCAGCGGGCCGCCCAGGCTCTGGGCCATCAGGGCGATCGCCGATACCGGGCCAATCTGGTCGAAGCCGACGCCGGCGATCGCCGACAACGTCAACGGGACGACGGCCATCCCGATACCGATCGACCCGACGACGATGGGCACCACCAGGTTGGGGAAGTAGGGGGCGCCGCGCTGCATGAACAGCCAGCCGTACAGCATCGCGCACACCAGCAGGTAGCCGCCGGCGATGGTCAGCACGCGCGGCGAGAACCGCGACACCAGCTGGGAGGAGATGCCCAGGCCGATGCCCATCGCGATCACGAACG
>JAQTVU010000093.1 GCA_028706695.1 Mycobacterium sp. | reverse complement strand
GCCTTCAGTCAACGACAAGCCAAGCATGCGAAAGTCATCCGACGGTCGCAGTCCGCGACGGCCGGTCCATGGTGAGGCAAGAAGAGCCGCGACATCGTCTTCGTGTGGCTGTGCAATCAGGTTGAACGGATCGAATGCCACGTCAGCAGCCAGCCACCACACGAACGTCAAATCGCCAATTCGCCTGTGGTGATGTTCGTCTGACAACAACCAGTTCAGCGCTTGATGGCTGCGGATTGCAACTGGCACGGCGATCTGAGCGCCACCGGATTGCTTCGCGTTGTACCTTTCCGCCGCATCGAAATTCGCGGAGATCAATGCTTGGGGAGTTCCAGGCTTGACCGATAAGCCGGGCAATTTTCTGGCCAGGCGCGACCGGATGCCCGATATCTGACATAAGCCTTCAACTTCTCCACTGAGGTCATCGTTGGCGATTTCTGCCCACCAACTTCGGATCGAGGGCAATTCGACCGGATCAACACCGTCAACTCTGAGCGCGATGCGAGCGCTGGCTTCAGGTAGTTCACCGATGTCGTTGAAGTCGCACGGAATGTTACGATTCCTGAATTGTCGTAGAGCCTCATCGCGGTCAGAAACGAAGTCGGCGATGACGCGTAGAGATTTCGCAGCCACGCCGTCTTCCGCTTCTAGCGCTCGCGCGGCTGTATCTAACCGCCCGAGAAATGCATCGTTGCACTTAACAGCGTCTCTCATAGCCTTGTCACCGTTACGCTTTGGCAGGCCCAGGACGTATTGACCGTTGTCGCACGCCAAGAATGCTTTGACTCCACTCGTTCGGCCGACATCGGGCACGGTTCGCACCGTTTCGTCCGGGGAAGTGTCGATGATGGAGATGCATCGACCATCAGTGTCCAAGTCGACAAGGAACCGGACCCGCCGTCGTTGATACCCGACAGGGGGCAATCGCTCCTCTGTCAAGAGCTGGCGGTACAGGTCATCAAGGCTGCCTAATAACATCATCGACCCCTCAGTCGCGCGGGCACTGGAATGTCGTCGAGCATCCCGTCGGTAACCGTCGCGTTGAAAAACTCAGGTTCGGTCAACCTTCCGCCGTCTCCGTGATAGCCCAGGTCGAGGCTCATCGGTCCGACCGGAATCGTCAGACCGGAAAGCGGCCGCGTCGCAGTTAGATCCACCGGCGCGAACGAGGAAGCGTATTCGCGCAAGCCGAGATAGGGCGGTGCGAAAAAGGCGCCACGCTCAACCCGCCGACGGAACTGGTCACGGTATTTGGCAACCGGGTCCGACGTGTGTGGCCGAGGCGATGGCCGAGCGAAGATTACGTAATCCACATCTCGGAGAAAGAGGTTGTGCCGTTGCGTCCTATCCTCAAGTACGTCGATTCTGCCACCCAATGTGGCGCGCTTCTTAACCTCGTTACGGGTCATCGAAATCCACTGCGGCTCAGTAAGGACCCAGATTCGGGTGACGATCCAGTCGAACTCTGGTTTCCAGAAGATCGACGAGAGCACGCCGACGGCCGCCGGCGGCGTGATCATCGGGTAGGACACGCGCTCTGTGGCGTACTCAGGACGCGTGAAGCACGCGAAGTGACCCCACACGCGGACCGCGACTTCGTCAGGATGGCGCTTCACCAGATCAGAGCCTCCGTTTCCGTATCGATTGAAAGCCCGACGACAGGGTCATACGGGCCGCACCACACCATCACTCCGCCCGGGCGTTCTTCTACGAGTCCGTTTGCTTTGCAGCGATCCAGCTCTCGGGTACGCAGTGAGACCATGTAGGGCTGCAGTCGCCGCAACAATTGACGTCGACATGCCGCGTCATCGGGGATGTCGTTCCGCCGCGGATCGAAGCCGCCGTAAGCGACGAGCACGGGCGTCGTTTCGTCGGCGATCACGCGGTAGCGATCAGCCACAGTCGCGAAATTCAGCAACTCGCGCTCGCGCTGTATCGCAAGCTTGTCCAGCTTGTCGCGAGTAGCGTCAATCAGCCGGTCGTAGTACTTTTCCAGTGTTTCTGGCGCGAACGGGTCAACGCCGGAGTGCAGAAGATCGCGAGTAATCTGCGTGCCGATCTTGTATTCGTCCGGCGGGACATGGCCGTCCACGGGATCGATGAGAATCAGCTTCCCGCGCTCGATAATTCCGTGTCGGTTGACCCGTCCTGCCACCTGCACGATGGCCGGCAGCGGTCCGTAGGCGCGGACCGCGACCGGGAAATCGACGTCGATGCCGGCTTCAACGACCTGGGTCGACACCAGCGTGCATGGTTCGCGATGCAGAAGTCGCAACCTGACCGTGTCGAGGACGTCGACTCGATGTGCTGGACATAAGCGACTCGACAGGTGCGCGAGCCCAGGCCGTCCGACCAGCCGACCACAAATCTCGCGGGCATCAGCGATAGTATTTAGGACAACAAGGCATTGCCCGCCATTCAGGTCGCTCTCTTTGACTACGCGCGAGCCAAAGTCGTCCCATGACACACGTTCTGGAATGACTTCCGCGTCGGTGCGGTCGAATTCATCGAACCACCGCCTATCAGCCAGCTGACGCCGTTCGACTCCATCGACGCCGCCCACCCGGTGAAGCGGTGGCTGCGTTGCGGTCGACAGGACAATCGAACACCCGTATGACCTGACGAGTTCCCGGAGCACATCCAGCGTAGGGTCGAGCAGCCGCCACGGGAGCGACTGCACCTCGTCTAGCACGATCACCGACCGCGCCAGGCGATGCAGTTTGCGAGTCCGACTGGGATTGTTATCGAAGAGGGACTCCAACAACTGCACCATGGTTGTCACGATGACGCGCGCGTCCCAATTCTCGGCCGCCAGGCGAGACCACAGCCCGGCGCCGGCTTGCGATTCATCTCGCGTGAATGTCCCTGAGTGATGTTCAAGCACGACAGGCGGAACAGACCCGTCCTCATCCTCATCCTCAAGCAGGGTGCGGTATTCCTTCGCGACCTGTTCGGTCACTGAGATGAAGGGAACTGCGGTCACCACACGGCGATGACCGTTGGCGGTCGCGTGACGCAGCGCGAACGAGAGCGCTGCTACGGTCTTACCGGACCCCGTCGGCGCAGTGAGTTCGAACCATCCTGGGGGTTCTGTCGCCTTGGAGATCACCTCCTCGAGCATTTCGGTTCTTGCCGGCGTCACCGGGTCATCCTGTCGGTCGGCTACGGCGATTCTGCGCCGCTTCTCGCATCGGATGTCGAGATCCTCAAGGCCGTCGCGTTGCGGCGGCTGCCGTAAGCCGGGGCGGAAGTGTTCTTCGGTATCGAGCCGGTCGGCATCAACGAGCGCCGAGAAGACCATGCGAAGCCAGAATTCCATTCGCCGTTTGCCAGCCGGCCCGGTGTCAGATCTGGAAAAGAACTGCGTTGGCATTACGGCGCGCGCCTCGGGTCGGGTGATGCCGAGCGCCTCGACGTGTTCGATCGCGGCTCGCTGCCCTGGCGACGGCCCGCTCGCCATTTTCGCACGCAGGTCGCTCATGTCGGACATGCCGCCGTGATGACCAGCGATGACGAACGCACACGTCCCCAGTCCCCAGTCATGGCAAATGAATGCGCCCGCATGCTTGTGATCGATGGTCGCCAGCGTGCTCCCGGCAGCAGCCGCGGCTAGATAGCGCTGCCATGCCGGATCGGCCTTGCCCAGGTCGTGGACTTCCCCAACTAATCGACTCGCAGCAGCCGAGCCGAACGCCGCGCCGAACTCACCGGCCCGTCGGCCGGTACCCGCCAGGTGGTCAGCCAGTGAATGCCACTGACCACTGTCGTTCGGCGAATGAGCGGCGAGCACCGGTGGCTGCCTGGCGACAGCTGGGTCAGCCGACCTTTGGCGTCCAGCTCGCCCGTCATTTGATGGGGTTCTCACGCGTGCAGCGTAAGCGAACGGTCTGACAAGCCATGGAGAACTCGCTAAGACTGGTTCCGCGGGTGTTGTTTCCGGTCAGCGGGTGTTGTTTCCGGTCAGAGTCTCAACACGCCACCGACAAACTCCTCCCGCCTTAGATCGCCTCCGGGTCTTCGGCGAGCGCCTCAGCCGCCTTGCGGGCGAGCTCGATGGCGGTGCGGGCCCACTGCTGTGTCGCACCGGCCAATCCACACGCCGGGGTGACACCGATGCGGTCGCGCAGCCCCGCGCGGCCGAACCCGAGCCGGTCGGTCACCGATACCACCGCGGCTGCCACCTCCTCGACCGACGGGCGTTTTTGCGGAGCCGTCGCCTCCACCACGCCGAGCATGACGGTGCGGCCCGATTCCACGAACGCGGCCACACCGTCCAAGTCGGCCGCCCGCAGCGCGCCAGCATCCACCGATACTGCAGCAATAGTGCTGCGCTGCAATAGGTTCCACGGCAATCCCGCGGCGCAGCTGTGCAGCAGCACGTCGGGGCCCGCCGTGGTCACGCAGGCGTCGAGCAGTGCGCCGGCCACCGCCCCGTCGAGGGCGGCAACCGGGCTGAACGCGGTCACCCCGGTCAGCCGTCCACCCAGAGCCGCCGTCAGCGACGGCTCGTCGAACTGCACCACCACCGTCGCCTCGAGGCGCCGGGCCAGCGCCGCCCGATGCGTGGCCACGCCTTCGACCAGCGACGCTGCCAGGTCGCGTACCGCGCCGGGGTCGGTGATCGCCCGGTGACCGTTGGCGAGCTCCAGTTCGGCGGCCAACGTGATCGGTCCGGGAGCCTGCACCTTGACCACACGTCCGGCACCGCGCAGGCCCGCCGTCTCCCATGCCTCCTCTATGGCGTCCATGTCCTCGTCGAGCAGGCTGACGGCCCGGCGGGTCACCGCGCCGGGCCGCGCGGCGACGCGGTATCCCCGTGGGGTGGTGTCGATGGCCACGTCGACCAGCAAGGCGCCAGCACGCCCCACCATGTCGGCGCCCACTCCCCTGGCGGGTAGCTCGACGATGTGGGCCATGGCGGCGGCCAACTCACCGACGACAACCTCGGCGGCCTGCCGCGCGGCGGTGCCCGGCCACGACCCGAGGCCGCTGGCCTTCGCGAAAATACTCATCGGGCAACCGTATTCGACGTCGCGCCGAACGTGCGCGCCCAGGGGTGTTTGCGGCGGCGATGCGGGGGCAGGCCCGACCGGGGAACAGTGCGGGATGCGCCAACACCGCCGCGAACGTGCCCCCTTGATCGATCAGTGCCCGGTGCCGGCGACGATGGCGCTGCCGAGCACCTCGTCGCCGTCGGGGTCCGGGCGGTACAGCACCAGCGTCTGGCCGCGCGCCACCCCGCGCAGCGGTTCGCGCAACCGCACGACGAGTTTCTCGACGTCCAATTCGGCTACCGCGCTTGCGGTTTCGCCGTGCGCGCGCACCTGAACCGCGCACTCGGTCGGGCCCGACGGCGCGACGCCGCAGGTGAAGACCGGCTCGCGGCCGACCAGCCTGCGCACCTCCAAGTCGTCCGCCCCGCCCACCCGGACGGTCGCGGTCTCGGCGTCGATCGAGGTCACGTAGCGGCGGCGGCCGTCGGGCCCGGGCCCTTCGATGCCCAGGCCCTTGCGCTGGCCGACGGTGAATCCGTGCACCCCGTCATGGGTGGCCAGCACCGCGCCGTCGGCGTCCACGACGCTGCCGCGGCGCACGCCGATGCGCTCGCCCAGGAAGGCGCGGGTGTGCCCGGACGGGATGAAACAGATGTCGTGACTGTCCGGCTTGGCGGCGACCGCCAGGCCACGACGGGCGGCCTCGGCGCGGATGTCCGGCTTGGGCGTGTCCCCGATGGGGAATGCGGCGTGTCGCAGCTGCTGGGCGGTCAGCACGGCCAGCACGTAGGACTGATCCTTGTCCCGGTCGACCGCGCGGCGCAGCCGCCCATCGGAGAGCCGGGCATAGTGCCCGGTGGCCACCGTGTCGAAGCCCAGCGCCAGCGCCTTGGCGGACAGCGCCGAGAACTTGATGCGCTGGTTGCACCGCACGCACGGGTTGGGAGTTTCACCGCGGGCATACGAGGACACGAAATCGTCGATCACCTCCGCTTTGAATTTCTCGGCGAAATCCCAGACGTAGAAGGGGATCCCGAGAATGTCGGCGACCCGGCGCGCGTCGGAGGCGTCTTCTTTGGAACAGCAGCCGCGCGATCCGGTGCGCAGCGCGCCCGGCGCCGCGGACAGCGCCAGATGGACGCCGACGACATCGTGACCGGCGTCGACCATGCGGGCGGCGGCCACCGACGAGTCCACGCCACCGCTCATCGCGGCGAGGACCTTCACTCAAGCCCCCGCGGCGGCCAGTGCTGCCCGCCGGGCGCGGTCGACCGCGGCGGGCAGCACCTGCAACACCGCCTCAACGTCGGCTTCAACGCTGGTGTGCCCCAGCGAAAGTCGCAGCGATCCGCGGGCGCTGTCCGGGTCGGCGCCCATCGCGAGCAGCACGTGCGACGGCTGTGCCACACCGGCGGTGCAGGCCGAGCCGGTCGAGCACTCGATGCCCTTGGCATCCAACAACATCAGCAGCGAGTCGCCTTCGCAGCCGCGGAAAGTGAAGTTCGCGTTGCCGGGCAGCCGCAACGGGTCGCCGGCGCCGTTGAGGCGCACGTCGTCGATACCGGCCAGCACGCCGTCGATCAGCCGATCCCGCAAGGCGCGCAGCCGCGCGCTGTGCGCGTCCAGCCCGTCCACCGCGATCCGGGCGGCCGCCGCCATGCCGACGGCTCCCGCCACGTTCGCCGTGCCCGAGCGGATGTCGCGCTCCTGCCCGCCGCCGTGGGACAGGGGTACGCAGCCGACGTCCCGGCGCAGCACCAATGCGCCCACCGCCGGTGGTCCGCCGAACTTGTGCGCGGTCACGCTCATCGCCGACAGCCCGGCCGCGGTGAAGTCCACCGGCAGCTGACCCACCGCCTGGACGGCGTCGCTGTGCATCGGGATCCCGAATTCGGCGGCGACGGCGGCCAGCTCGGCAACCGGCAGGACGGTGCCGACCTCATTGTTGGCCCACATCGCCGACACCAGCGCGACGTCGTCGTGGCTCAGCAGCACCTCCCGCAGGACGGCGGCCGACACCGAGCCGTCGGCGGCGGCGGGCAGCCAGGTGACCTCGGCGCCTTCATGTTCGACAAGCCAGTTCACCGCGTCCAGCACGGCGTGGTGTTCCACCTAGGTGGTGACGATGCGCCGACGGCGCGGATCGGCGCCGCGCCGCGCCCAGTAGATGCCCTTGACGGCCAGGTTGTCGCTCTCGGTGCCGCCCGCGGTGAAGATCACCTCGGACGGACGCGCGCCCAGCCTGTCGGCGATCAGCTCGCGGGACTCCTCGATGCGGCGCCGCGCGGCCCGTCCGCTGGTGTGCAGCGACGACGCGTTGCCGACGGTGCCGAGCGCGGCCGTCATCGCCTCGATGGCGGCGGGGTGCATCGGGGTGGTGGCGGCGTGATCCAGGTAGACCATGACTCGCCCCACGATACCGGCGGGTCGCAACGGCTAAGCGACCAGCACACGCCCGCGGCCCGGAGGCCGCGACGCGCCCACGCCCACCGCGGACTGGCAGCGCCCCGCGAGGGCCCGCCGGTCGGTTCCCGGCACCTGCAGCGACTCGAGGTGCACCCGGGCCAGAATGCGGCGCACGGTCAGCACGCGGCAGATCGACCGCGGCAGGCTGTCGTCGCCGACGAATGCCGGGGCGGTCGAGAGTCCGCCGTCGACGTGGTGGTAGGTCAGCCGCAGCGGCTGCACCGGGCGGGCGGCGTCGA
>JAQTVU010000092.1:1697-7706 GCA_028706695.1 Mycobacterium sp. | reverse complement strand
CAGAGCCGGCGCCCGGCCAGCACCACCAGCACGGCCGCGGCGCTCATCGTGATCGCGAACAGCACCTCGCCGTAGGCGTTGGAATGCACCGACAACCGCACCGGCTCGCCCAGGCGCATTCCGTCCGGGGTGCGCAGGGCCACGTCGACGGCGACCCGCTGGGTGAAGTTGACCTCGATCGGCACCCGCAACGGCAGGTAGCCGGGCGGCAGCTCGATCTGGCCGATGTCGGTGACGGTCATTCCGGCCGGGGCGTCCACCTGCAGCCGCACCCGGATTGGGACGGCCAAACCGTTGTGCAGCGCCAGCGGGAGCGGGCTGTGCTCGGTGGCCAGCGTGTAAGAGCCGCCCGGGTTGACGATCGTGACCGAACCGAACAGGTCGTTGATCGTCATTCCGACGACGCCCAGCCGCTGCTGGGCCAACCCGTTGCGGCTGTCGGGCGGCTGCGACTGGCTCAACGCACGCAGCATGTCTTCGCGTAGCGGGGCGGTGTACTGCACGCCGGTCAGCCCGGTGCGCTCATCGGTGCTCAGCGCCGCGGTCAATCCCCACAGGCGACCCACCTGCCCGGCGACGTCGGCGGTGACGTCGCCGCCGAACCGGCCGCGCGCGGAGTCATGGGCGGCCAAGGGTTCCGCCGCCTCGGCGCGGGCCGGTGCCGCGGCGATCACCGCCGGCAGCGGGCGCGCCACCGCCAGGCCCGAACGGATGGCGGTGGCCAGGGCGGTCAGGATGACCTGCGCGTCGTCGGCCTGCAGGTTCCAGGTGGCCGGCGGCACCAGGATCTGGGTGCGCGGGGCGGCATCGCGCTGCAGTGCATGCCAGAAGATGGAGCCCAGGGCGTCCTGGCGGCGGGCGGTTTGGGAGTCGTGGGCCAGCCGAACCGCCAGCGAGGCGTCGAGGTAGCTGGGCACGGCGGGGTCGGTGCCCGCTCCGGCCAGCGCGGCGCCGACGGCGGGGTCGAACGGCGCGAGCACCACCTGCGGGGACAGCCGCCGGGGCGCGGTGTCGAGGCGGGCGTCGGCCGCCGGTGCGTCGGAAGCCGACATGCCGGCCGCGGCGATCGCGACGGTGTTCCCCTCGTTGGTGAGGAGGTTGACCGCGCGGCGGGTCAGCGGACCGTCGAGCAGCAGCGTGGCCCCGCGGGTGCATGAGACGTCCAGGATGCGGTCGACGATGTCGCCGACGCTGGTGGTGGCGATCGCGCTCAGCCCCGGATCGTTGACCCGCTGCAGCGCGTCCAGGTCGGCCTGGGCGTAGGGCAGCGGCGCCACGCAGGTCCGGTGGGCCAGCGCGCGCAGCCGGTTGAGCCAATCAATCGCCGCGGCCTGGCCGGTGCCCGGATGCGTCGGGGCGCCCGGCAGCTGCGCGGGGCCGTCGGGGGAGTTGGACACCACGTAGCCGCCGGTCATCGCGTTGACGGTGACGAGCAGATCTGGGTCGACGGCCAGGCATAGCGCCCGCCCTACGGTGCCGCCGGGGTCGACGTCGCGGCTGGTGGCGACCTCGGCGGCGGATAGCAGGATGTCGAGGCGGCCGCCGGTGGCCAGTGAGGTGGCCAGTTCGTCGTCGACCAGCCGGACCGGGATGGTGCCGCCGGGCACGCCGGGGGCCAGCCGGGGACGGTCGGCCAGCGGCCACAGCATGGTGATCCACACCGGTTTGGAGGTGTCGGGGGCGACGGTGGAGTCCAGGTCGTCGTCGCGGTCGGGCGGCACGCCGACCACGGGCAGCAGGAACCGGGCGTTGTCGAGTCGCGCCGGGGCGCCGTAATCGGGGGTCCCGTTGACGTTGACCAGCAACGGATAGATCCCGGGATGCTGGATGCCCAGGGAGGGCTTGATCGGGGAGCGCAGTGGGGTCGAGAGCGTGAAGCCGGCTTCCTGGCCGCATCGGAGTTCGGGCGCCACCGTGAGAAAGTCCGCCGCCGGTTGGTACTGGTCGGTGGCGCCGTCCAGCGAGGTGCGCAGCCCGGCCGACGCGGTGACGGCCGCGGCGTGCTCGAGGCGGACCATGACGTCGTGTACGGGACGGTCGCCGATGTTGGTGACGGTGCCGGTGATGGTGACGACGGGCGAGCTTGTCGTGGTCACCACGTCCGGGCTGACCTGATCGATGCGGACACGGACGAAGGGCGTCGTTTCGGGTTCGCCCGCGGCCGCATGCGGCGTTGACGCGCCGACCGGTCCGGCGAGCACCACCAGACCGGCGACGATGCCGATCACCGCGGCCAGGCGCCGCAGGCCGGCCCGGCAGACTGGCGGCACGCTCACGGTCTCGGCCCGTGACCGTTCTGGCGGCCGGCGGGGGGCTTGCCGGAATGGCGGGTTCGCGAATGCGTTTGTGGGCGGCGCCGAGGCGAGCTGGGCGGCAGCGGCGGCAGCGCGGCGGGACCGTCGTTTTGCAGCTTGTCGATCAGCTCGTCGGCTACCTCGGCCAGCCGGCGTTCGTCGGCGTAGGCCAGGCGGGACGGCAGCTCCCGCATCGGCACCCATGCGACTTCGGCGACCTCCAGGTCGTTGTCGGACAGTTCGCCGCCGGAGAAGCGCATCAGATAGTGGTGCACCGTCTTGTGCACCCGGCGGCCGTCGGTGACGAACCAGTAGTCGATGCGGCCGAGCGCGGCTAGCACGCTACCGATGATTCCGGTCTCTTCGGCAACCTCGCGGATCGCCGTCTGTTCGGCGGTCTCACCGAGCTCGATGTGGCCCTTGGGCAGCGACCACAGTATCCGGCCGCGCCGGTCGACGCGCCCGATGAGCGCGGCGACCTGGGACTCGCGCGGGCCGTCGAGACCGTCGATGACCAGTCCGCCGGCGGACGTCTCGTGGACCGTGCGCAGGCGGTCCGCCCCGCGCCGCGCGCCGCGCGGCCGGCGCGACTTGGTGGTCGGCGTTTCGCCGGTCGGTTGGCCGGCGGCCTGCTTCTCGGACGAGTCCGCGGCACTACGACCTCGGCGCCGACTCCGGCGCCGACGTGGTTTGGCCTGTTCGCCGTCCGACACCCATGCGATAGTAGCTGGCACGAGCCCCTCTTCAGGACATACTCGCCGGTTACGGCTCTCGGCGCGGCCGGCAACCGAGGCGGTCGTGGCGCACGGCGGTTGGGTTGCTGCGCGGCCCGTCCCGGCCCGCATCGTCGCCCGGGGTGGTGTGATGGTCGGGCTCCTGCGCGGCCCGTCCCGGCCCGCATCGTCGCCCGACTAGGCTGATCGAACGTGCCTGGAACCGAGACCAATCTCCTGACCGCCGCCGCGGTCGCCCTCAATAGGCACGCCCCCATGCTCCGTGAGTTGGGATCGGCGTTCGATGCCGCCGGCCACCAGCTGTACCTGGTCGGCGGTTCGGTCCGGGATGCGGTGCTGGGCCGGCTGAGCCCCGACCTGGACTTCACCACCGACGCCCACCCCGAACAGGTCCAGGACATCGTGCGCGGCTGGGCAGATGCGGTGTGGGACACCGGGATTCAATTCGGCACCGTCGGGGTTGGCAAGGGCGAGCACCGCCTGGAGATCACCACCTTCCGCGCGGACAGCTACGACCAGATCTCGCGTCACCCCGAGGTGCGTTTCGGTGACCGCCTCGAGGACGACCTGGTGCGCCGCGATTTCACGGTCAACGCGATGGCGGTGCGCATCGCGCCGGCCGGCCCCGGTGAATTCCTCGATCCGCTCGGCGGTTTGGCCGCACTGCGGGACCGGGAGCTTGACACCCCGGCGGCGCCGTCGGTGTCCTTCGGCGACGACCCGCTGCGGATGCTGCGCGCCGCGCGGTTCGTGTCGCAACTGGGCTTCACCGTCGCCGCGCGGGTGCGCGAGGCGATCGAGGGGATGGCCCCGCAGCTGGCCCGGGTCAGCGCCGAACGGGTCGCCGCCGAGCTGGACAAGCTGCTGCTCGGCGCCGACCCGGTGGCCGGCATCGATCTGCTGGTGCAGACCGGAATGGGAGAGGTGGTGCTGCCCGAGGTCGGCGGCATGCGGATGGCCATCGACGAACATTACCAGCACAAGGACGTCTACCAGCATTCGCTGACGGTGCTGCGGCAGGTGATTGCGCTGGAGGACCCCCTACCCGACGGGGGCCCCGACCTGGTGTTGCGCTGGGCCGCGCTGCTGCACGACATCGGCAAGCCGGCCACCCGGCGCCACGAGCCCAACGGCGGGGTGAGCTTTCACCACCACGAGGTGATCGGGGCGAAGATGGTGCGGAAGCGGTTGCGGGCGTTGAAGTATTCCAAGAACATGGTCGACGACGTCTCGCAGCTGGTGTATCTGCATCTGCGGTTCCACGGCTACGGCGAGGCCAAGTGGACCGATTCGGCGGTGCGCCGCTACATCACCGACGCCGGGCCGCTGTTGCCGCGGCTGCACAAGCTGGTGCGCGCCGACTGCACCACCCGCAACAAGCGCCGCGCCGCGCGGCTGCAGGCCAGCTACGACCGGCTAGAGGCACGGATCGCCGAACTGGCCGCCCAGGAGGACCTGGCGCGGGTCCGCCCCGACCTGGACGGCAACCAGATCATGCAGCTGCTCGGCATCCCGGCCGGCCCGCAGGTCGGTGAGGCGTGGCGCTACCTGAAGGAGCTGCGCCTGGAGCGCGGCCCGTTGAGCACCGAGGAGGCCACCGCCGAGCTGCTGGCCTGGTGGAAATCTCGACGGAACCCCTAGCGGCGGGCCGGCGTCGGGACAGGTATGGACTACTGCATATCTGGCGACATATCGGGCGACGGCGGCGCAGCGGCGATGTGGAACCACGCGCCCGATCTGGACTTGGACGGTGACGGCCGACCCGACGCGGTCGGCCTCGATCTGGACGGCGACGGCATGCGCGACGACGCGCTGGCCGATTTCGACGGTGACGGGCTTGCTGATCACGCCGTGCTCGACCTCGACAACGACGGCACCCCGGAGGCCTACTTCACCGACGACGGCTCGGGGACGTGGTCGGTGGCCGCGGAACGGGAGCTACCACTGCGCTGGTTCGGCCTCGACGGCGTCGAGCACACCGGCGGCCCGCTGGTCGACTTCGACGGCGGGGGCGGCGCCGATGACCGGCTGCTCGACACCGACGGTAACGGCGTGGCCGACCGGGTGCTGTGCGCGGGCGAAAACGGGACGACGGGATACGTCGACACCGACGGCGACGGCAAATGGAATATTCGCCTGACCGACAGCGACGGCGACGGCCTCGCCGACGGGGCCAGCGCGCTGTGAGCACGGGTGAAGTGATGCCGACCCGCGCCTTCGCTAGCGTGAGCGACATTTCGACGGCGCGGTGAGGGGCCACGATGTTTGTCGATACCGAGCTGCTGCGCCAGGGCGCCAACGAATCGCACCGCGCCGGTGGGCATGCGCGAGACGGCGCCGATCGGCTCACGCGCGCACCACTGATGTCGGGAATGTTCGGTGACTTCGCCGCGGCCGGAGCGTTTCACGCGGCGCTCATCGCCGCACGCGATCAGCACGCGGAAGCTTTGCAGGCCCACCAACAGGCGCTGACCGCGGTCGGCACCAAGGCGCACTGCGCCGTCGGCGCCTTCACCGAGATGGATCAGCACAACGCCGCCGAATTGCGGGCGGTGCGATGCAACTCTGCTACATAAACATCCCGGCGCTGCTGAGCGAGGCCGGCGGTAATCCGTGGGAGGTCGCCGAGAGCCTGCAAGCCGGTCGCCCGGCGCAGATAGCGGCTCTCGGCCAGGCGTTCCGGGATGCGGGCCGATGCACCTCCGAGGCTGCGGCCGCCTTCGACGAAGCCCGCCGCCGCTTCTGGGCGTCGTGGAATCGCGGGAACGGCGAGCACCCGATCGACGATGCCACCGAAGTGCAGCGTGTGGTCGAGTCGTTGGGCCTGCAATCCGCCCAACTGCCCAGGATCGGCGTGGATTTGGAGAATATCGCGGCCACCCTGGCCGAAGCGCAACGGGCCGCGGGCTGCTACATCACCGCACTCGAATACGACCTGGATAACATCGATCGGGAGATCGGCGAAGCGCTCGGTGACGCCG
>JAQTVU010000092.1:0-1687 GCA_028706695.1 Mycobacterium sp. | reverse complement strand
GCCGACGCGGACGCGGCCGACGAGCTGTGCGAGGGCGCGGTCGCGGAGACGAGCGCGATTCTGTTGCAGCTCACCGCGATTCGCGACGGCTACGCGGCGGCATTGCACAACGGCCTGGCCACGATGCGGGCCGACGGGGCCGAGCCGGCGGAGATGAAGACGGTCGACGAACTGCTGATCCCGCCGCCGGGTGCCAACGCTGAGCAGACCGCGCGGTGGTGGGGCTCGCTGACCGGGGAGCAGCAACGGCTGTTGATCGATCAGCACCCTCAACAGCTGGGCAACCTCGGCGGTTTGCCGGCCGCGGTGCGCGGTCGGGTCAACCATGCGGTACTGAACGATGACCTGAGCAGGGTCGAGGACGTCGCGCAACAGCGAGGCCTGGCAGCCGAACGCCTTCGAGACGACGCGCTCAACAATGCGACCAACGACGTCTTCACCAACCCCGGGAGCTACGGGCTCTCGGCCATTGAGGTCCTCAGGTACCAAAACGCGGTGAAGACCAACCGTGGGCTCGGCCACGACAAGGAGGCGAATTCCGGTCGGCGGCCAGTCCTGCTCTGGGCGTATGACCCGCTGGCGTTCAACGGTAAGGGCCGTGCGGCCATTGCCCTCGGGGATCCGGACAAGGCACAGAACACCGCCGTCATCGTGCCGGGCAACAACAGCAGCGTGCAGGGGGGATGGCTTTATGACGGCCATGACGATGCCGTCAACCTCTACGACCAATTGCGCAAGGCGGACCCGAATCACTCCACCGCCGTGCTGGCCTGGATGGGCTACTCTGCGCCAGATTTCGACTTGGACCACTTGGGCCGGGCCGTCACTGACCCATCGAGACTGCAAGAGGTTGGCACACCGTGGTTGGCGCGCCAGGGGGGCGCGTTGCTGGCGGCCGATGTCGGCGGTTTGGCCGCTGCCCATGACGGCTCGGTCCCGTTGCACACGACGGTCATCGGGCATTCCTACGGGGCGACAACGGTAGCCGACGCGTTCGCCAACTATGCCATGCGCGCCGACGACGCGGTGTTGATCGGGTGTCCGGGAACGGATTTGGCGCGCAGCGCCGCCGACTTTCATCTCGGCGACGGGAAGGTCTACGTGGGCGCGGCATCCACCGACATCGTCAGCTTCGTCGGCGAATCGGGCGCCGGTATCGGCAGTGCGGTCAACGACGTGCTGGGTGAGCCCCTCGGGTCCGTGGCGGGGCTGGGCAGCGACCCCGCGCACAAGCAGTTTGGGGCGGTGCGGTTTCGCGCCGAGGTTGCCGGCTCGCATAGCGTGGTGCCGTGGTTCGACGATCACTCGCACTACTACCAAATGGGTAGCGAAGCGCTGCATAACATGACCGAAGTCGCTACCGGGCGCAGCGGAGCTTTGGCAAACGAGGACATGATAGCTCAACCCAGAGCCGACGAACGGATATCCACTCCTCATGAACTGCACACCCCCTTTGGCAGCCTTGCGCTACCGCATGCCGAAATCCAGATCCCCGTCATCGCCGACCCGGAATGGGCCAGGGCGGCGGATTCGGTCACCAATGAACACGCCTTCAAGTAGCCGGTGGCCGGGATGGCTTGCGTTGGCGGCGCTGGTGGCGGTCGGCTTGGTATTGGGAGGATGCTCGCTCGTGTTTCCGCTTGCGCGCCATTGGATGCATCCGGAAAAGCCCATGTCTGATGCGCAG